>JAZUCQ010000085.1:0-8476 GCA_045639145.1 Clostridia bacterium
ATTTGTAAAAGCCGCATTTACAAAGCTTAACTCCGTATCGGGAGAAACAGAGAGCGAGAGCATAAGTCAGTTCTTTCATATTTTGCAAAGCGCAGAACAACAGCGAGGCTGCGTTAAGCTCAAAGACAGCAAATATGAAATCACAATATATTCCTCATGCTGCAATGCCGACAAAGGAATATATTACTACACCACATACGAAAACAATCAGGTAAACGCAGTCCGTATGGCAAACGAAAACATCTGCGGCAGCGAACTTATATCCTATCCGCTTAGAGCTTCACAGAATATAAATTATCAGAATTAGACCTTGACCTATTTATTTGAGTGTGTTAAAATAATATGTTGAAATTACAGATATGCTTTGAAAGGATTGATAATATGGCAAAGCTTTGGGGCGGTCGTTTTTCAAAAGCGACAGACACATTGGTTGATGATTTTAATTCCTCCATCCGTTTTGATGCTCGGATGTATGCACAGGATATAGAGGGCAGTATGGCTCATGCAGAGATGCTGGGCAGACAGGGTATTATTCCGAAAGAGGACGCTGAATTAATCGTAAAAACTCTGGCAGAAATCAAGACGGATATTGAGGACGGCAAGGTTGAATTTATGATTGATGCAGAGGATATTCATATGAATATCGAGACAATTTTAATATCACGCATCGGTGATGTAGGCAAGCGTCTGCATACAGGCAGAAGCCGCAATGACCAGGTTGCTCTTGATATAAGAATGTATCTGCGCTCTGAGATTGATACTTTATCTTCTTATCTTGAGGAGCTTAAAGACACAATACTCGATATCGCAGAGAAAAACCTCGACACAATTATGCCCGGCTACACACATCTTCAAAAGGCACAGCCGATTACGCTTGCTCATCATGTAATGGCATATTACGAGATGCTTCGCCGCGATACAGACAGACTTTCAGATTGCCGCAAAAGGCTTAATGTTATGCCCCTTGGCAGCGGTGCGCTTGCAGGAACAACATATCCGCTCGACCGCGAATTTGTAGCTGATAAGCTTGGCTTTGACAGCGTTACTCAAAACAGCCTTGACGGTGTTTCGGACCGTGATTTTGTATGCGAGCTTGCGTTTGATTTGTCAATGATTATGACACACTTATCAAGATTTTCTGAAGAAATTATACTTTGGAGCTCTCATGAGTTCAGCTTTATTGAGCTTGATGATGCTTACAGCACAGGCTCAAGTATTATGCCTCAGAAGAAAAACCCCGATGTGGCAGAGCTTGTCCGCGGTAAAAGCGGCAGAGTTTTCGGTTCACTTATGGGACTTCTTACAATGATAAAGGGTCTTCCTCTTGCTTACAACAAGGATATGCAGGAGGACAAGGAACAGATTTTTGATGCGATTGACACAGTTAAAATGTGTCTGCCCGTTTTCTCCAAAATGCTCGCTACCATGCGTGTACGCAAGGATAAGATGTTAAACGGTGCAAAAGGCGGATTTACCAACGCAACAGATGTTGCAGACTATCTTGTAAAGCACGGACTTCCGTTCCGTGACGCACACTCAGTTGTCGGCAAAATGGTTGCATACTGCATAGAGAACGATACCGTAATTGACGCACTTTCTATGGAAGAATTCAAGGGATTTTCAAATCTTATAGACGAGGATATCTATACAGAAATTTCTCTTGAAACCTGCGTAAATCAGCGCAGTCTCACGGGAGGTCCTGCTTCTGACACCGTTAAGTGCCTGATAGATGGCTACAAAAATAACAGATAGGGATTTGATACTATGGCGATTTTTGCAATCTCCGACCTTCATCTCTCGATGGGCTGTGACAAGCCTATGGACATTTTCGGCAGTAAATGGTCAAACTACACCGACAGAATGAGAGAAAACTGGAACAAGATTGTCACCGATGATGATTATGTGATTATCCCCGGAGATATATCATGGGCAACATACATTAATGACGCAAAGGCTGATTTTGAATATATAAATTCGCTAAACGGCAAAAAGCTCATTTCCAAGGGAAACCATGATTATTGGTGGACAACACTCAATAAAATGAACGGTTTTTTGCAGGAAAATAATTTTGACAGTATAGCCATTCTCCAAAATAAGGCTTGCCTCATTGACGATACGGCAATATGTGCAACACGCGGCTGGATAATTCCGTCTCCCTCCTCCTGCGGAGAGGACGCAAAGATATTTGAGAGGGAAAAGCAAAGGCTGATTTTGTCGCTTGAAGATGCAAAGGCACAGCATGCACAAAAAATAATCTGTGCACTTCATTATCCGCCCATTGACGATACGGGTCGAACTGACTTTATTGATATAATGAAAGAATACGGAGTTTCCGAGTGTATATTCGGGCATCTCCACGGCAATGCGCACAAAGGTGCTCCCGTTGGTGATTATTCGGGGATTAAGCTCAGACTTGTCTCCTGTGATTACCTTAACTTTACTCCAATTTTAATAAAACGATAATTATTTTAAAAAAACTGCGAAAAACGCTTGATTTTTTTACAAAGTATGGTATAATATTGTAGTTGTTATTAAATATAATGTACATTTAGAAGTAGAGAGGAATGTTTTTGATGAGTACAGTAGAAAAAATCGACAAGAATGTTGTAAGCTTTGAGTTTTCGGTTTCTGCCGAGGAATTTGAAAAAGGTGTTGAAAAGGCTTACAAAAAGAATGTTGGCAAAATCAGCATACAGGGCTTCCGTAAGGGTAAGGCTCCCAGAAAACTGATTGAGAAGTACTACGGTGCTGAAGTTTTTTATGAGGATGCAATAAACATTGTGCTTCCCGATGCATATGATAAAGCGATTGAAGAAAACGGTATTTTCCCCGTTGATCAGCCCGAGATTGACATAAAGGGCGAAATAAGCAAAGAAAACGGCGTTACATTCACCGCAAAGGTTACTGTAAAGCCTGAGTTTGAGCTTGGTACTTACAAGGGTGTTAAGGCTGCAAAGGTTAGCCACCGTACACTCAAAAAGGATGTAGAAGCTGAAATCGAAAAGATGAGAGAAAGAAGCGCCAGAATGGTTACTGTTGAAGACAGAGCTGTTCAAAAGGACGATATCGCAAACATCGACTTTGAAGGTTTCTGCGACGGCGTTGCATTTGAAGGCGGCAAGGGCGAAGGCTTTGACTTAACTATCGGTTCAGGTCAGTTTATCCCCGGCTTTGAGGATCAGCTTATCGGCAAGAACATCGGTGAAGAAACTGATGTTAATGTTACATTCCCTGAGGAATATCACGCTGAAAACCTCAAGGGGAAGGCTGCTACCTTTAAGGTAAAAATCAACTCTGTAAAGGTTAAGGAGCTTCCTGCTCTTGATGATGAGTTTGCAAAAGATGTAAGTGAGTTTGATACTCTCGAAGAACTCCAGAAGAGCGTTAAGGAAAAGTTATCTGCAGCAGGCAAAGAAAAAGCTAAGCATGAGACTGAGGAAAATGTTATCAATGCAGTTTGCGACGCAACTGAGATTGACATTCCTGAGGCTATGATTAACTCTCAGATTGACAAGATGATAAGAGACCTCGATATGCAGATGCGTTATCAGGGACTTAACATCGAGCAGTATATGCAGTATACAGGTACTACCGTAGATGCTATGAGAGAGCAGTTTAAGGAAGATGCTGCAAAGAATGTTAAAACCTCTTTAATTCTTGAAAAGGTTTGTGAGGTTGAGGGCATTGAGGCAAAGGCTTCTGAAGTTGAGAAGGAATACAACGAAATGGCTGAGAGCAACGGAATGAAGCTCGAAGATGTTAAGAAGTATGTTCAGGAAGAAGACATCAAGGAGAGAATTAAGGCACAGAAGACCATTAAATTCCTCGTTGACAATGCAGACCTTAACTAATATTTAAAAATCTGTATAAACATGGGTTGATTTGGAAATATTATCCAAATCAACCTTTCTTAAAATTTAAAAAAAGGTTTATCCGCCTACGGTAAGCTGATTGAAAAAATATAGTAGGCAGAAAGGTAAGTATTTATTATGGATAACTTCAGCTACAATTTCAAAAACAGTATGGTTCCGTATGTAATCGAGCAGACAGGCAGAGGCGAGCGTTCATATGATATCTTCTCTCGTCTGCTCAAAGATAGAATTATATTTTTATCAGACGAGGTAAACGATGTTACAGCAAGCCTTGTTGTTGCACAGTTACTCTTTTTGGACAGCGAAGACCCCGATAAAGATATAAACTTATACATCAACAGCCCGGGCGGTTCGGTTACTGCAGGTATGGCAATCTATGATACAATGCAGTATACAAAAGCAGATGTATCTACAATCTGTGTTGGTATGGCAGCTTCAATGGGTGCCTTCCTCCTCTCCTCGGGTGCTAAGGGCAAGAGATTTGCGCTTCCCAACAGTGAGATTATGATTCATCAGCCTCTCGGCGGAACAAAGGGTCAGGCAACCGATATGAAAATTCATGTCGAGAGAATGCTTAAAATTAAAGATAACTTAAATCAGATTTTGAGCCAAAACACAGGTCAGCCGCTTGAGGTAATCAAGGCTGATACCGAGCGTGACAACTTCATGGATGCAGAGACGGCTATGAAGTACGGACTTATAGACAAGATTGTAACCAAGAGATAGGGGAGTAATCTATGCCAAATAAAATTGACGAAAATACGGTGTGCCGTTGTTCATTCTGCGGTAAAACCGAAGAACAGGTTAAGCGCTTAATCGAAGGACCTGCTGCATTTATCTGCAACGAATGTGTTGATTTATGTGCTGATATTATCTCGGATGACTTTGAGCCTGCAGACAGCATAAGCTTTGAGAATATTCCAAAGCCTGCAGAAATTCACGCTTTTCTTGACGAATATATAATCGGTCAGGACAAGGCGAAAAAGACACTTTCTGTTGCAATCTACAACCACTACAAGAGAATAAATTCCAAGTCTGCCGCAAATGATACCGAGCTTCAAAAGAGTAACATTCTTATGCTTGGACCCACAGGCTGCGGAAAAACATTCTTAGCACAAACACTTGCAAAGATGATGAATGTTCCGTTTGTAATTGCAGACGCTACATCACTTACCGAGGCAGGCTATGTCGGCGAGGATGTTGAAAATATTCTGTTAAAGCTGATACAGGCTGCAAACTATGATATAGAGCTTGCAGAGCGTGGTATTATTTATATTGATGAGGTTGATAAGATTTCCAGAAAATCCGAAAACCCGTCAATCACCCGCGATGTCAGCGGTGAGGGTGTTCAGCAAACTCTTCTCAAAATACTCGAGGGAACGGTCGCATCTGTTCCTCCGACAGGCGGCAGAAAGCATCCCCATCAGGAGTTTATACAGATTGATACAACCAACATTCTGTTTATCTGCGGCGGTGCATTTGAGGGAATTGACAAGATTATCGAAAGCCGTATAAACGAAAAAACTCTTGGCTTTGGTGCCAAGGTCGAAAGCAAAAAAGATAAGAACCGCGGCGATATCTTAAAAGAACTTCAGCCTCAGGATTTGCTCAAATTCGGTATTATTCCCGAGCTTATCGGCAGACTTCCTGTTGTTACAACTCTTGATTCGCTCACAAAAGAGGCTCTCTCCTCCATTCTGACAGAGCCTAAAAATGCACTTACCAAGCAGTACAAGGCACTTCTTGATATGGACGGTGTCGAGCTTGAGTTTGAGCCTGAGGCGGTTGCAAGCGTAGCATCTCTTGCGGCAGAACGCAAAACAGGTGCTCGCGGACTTCGTACTATCCTTGAGGATATAATGCTCGATATTATGTACGATATACCGTCTGACCCGACAATAGAAAAGGTTATTGTCACCAAGGGCTGTGTCGAGAAGAAAACCAAACCTGAGCTTATCTTTAATCCCGACAAAAAATCCGCATAATTTTAGAAGCCGCAGACATTTGTCTGCGGCTTTTTGTCAGCTTTTATCAAGCTTTCGCTTTATTCTCTGCAATGCATTGTCGATTGATTTCGGAGGTCTGTCAAGCTCGACCGCGATTTCCTGATAATTCATACCGTCTATATATAACGCTAAAACTGTTTTTTCAAGATTACTGAGCTTATCTTCAATTTCCTCGCTCAGCCGCTCTGCCTTTTCCCGTCTTAAAAACATCTCCTCAGGGTCCATAACACTCCGCTCGGCAAGCATATCAACAAGCGTTCTCTCTGAGTTATCCTCAAAAATAGGCTCGCTCAACGAAACATATGAATTCAGCGGTGCATGCTTTTGCCTTGTAGATGCTTTTACCGCTGTTATTATCTGTCGTTTTATACACATCTCAGCAAAGCCGCGGAATGATGCCTGCTTTGTAACATCAAAATCACGGACAGCCTTAAAAAGACCAATCATTCCTTCCTGAACGATATCATCACGGTCGGCACCTGCCAAAAAATACGCCTTGGCACGGCTTCTTACAAGATTTTTGTATTTACTGAGAATAAACTCGGTTGCCCTTCTGTCACCGCTTGCAGATAACTCAACAAGCTCTTCATCAGCAAGTTCACTATAATCAAAAGACGGCTCATTGATATTCAAATAAACCCCTCCGTTCTAAACAAACGGGGTTGCTGTATTACTACAACAACCCGTTAATATACAATTTATTTAAGAAGTGCCGCTGTTTCTCTTGCAATCATAAGTTCTTCGTTTGTCGGAACAACAAGAACCTTTACTTTGCTGTCTGCTGTGCTGATATCCTTTTCGACACCGCGTGCGTTTGAGTTTGCATCACTGTCAACCGAAATTCCGAGGAATTCAAGATTTTCAGAGATACGCGCACGCATTTTAGCATCATTCTCACCAACACCTGCCGTAAATACAAGAACATCAATTCCACCCATAGCTACAGCGTACTGACCGATATATTTACGAACACTTGCAACAAACATATCAAGCGCAAGAATAGCACGCTCGTCACCGTTTGATGCGGCAGCATCAAGGTCACGGAAGTCGCTACTTACACCCGATACACCGTAAACACCCGACTCCTTGTTAAGGAGCTTATCAACGCCGTCAAGGTCAAGTCCCTTTGTATCTGCAATAAACTTGATTATAGCAGGGTCAATACTTCCGCATCTTGTACCCATAACAACACCTGCAAGGGGGGTAAGTCCCATAGATGTTGCAACAGATTTACCGTCCTTTACGGCAGTAACACTTGAACCGTTACCCAAGTGACATGTAACAATCTTTAAATCCTTTATATCCTTTCCGAGCATCTCTGCCGCTCTCTCTGATACATACTTGTGAGATGTACCATGGAAGCCATAGCGTCTTATTTTATTTTCTGTATAAAGCTCGTAGGGAAGAGCGTACATATACGCTTCCTTCGGCATTGTCTGATGGAATGCGGTATCAAAAACACCACCCTGAGGAACACCGGGCATCGCCTTTTCGCATGCCTCAATACCAATTAGGTTTGCAGGGTTGTGAAGGGGCGCAAGCGGAATACATTCCTTCATAGCAGCCTTAACCTCATCATTTATTATAACAGAACCGCTGAACAGCTCTCCGCCGTGTACTACTCTGTGACCAACCGCAGAAATCTCACTCATATCAGCAATTACGCCATGTTCTTTATCCGTAAGAGCAGCTAAAACCATAGAAATTGCATCTGAATGATCCTTCATATCCTTCTCGATAACGACTTTTTCACCGCCGCTCGGTGTATGGTTGAGCTTTGAATTTTCAATTCCTATTCTCTCGCAAAGTCCTTTTGCAAGAACCGCCTCTGTTTCTGTATCAATAAGCTGATATTTAAGTGATGAGCTTCCCGCATTTATAACGAGTATATTCATTTTTAATCAATCCTTTCCTAAGATTTATTAACTGTTATTGATTTTGTGCCTGAACGCAAGTAAATGCTGTTACACCCACAATATCCTCGGCAGAGCATCCGCGAGACAAGTCATTTACAGGCTTTGCGATACCCTGTGTAAGAGGACCGTATGCTTCAGCCTTTGCAAGACGCTGTGTAAGCTTGTAACCAATATTGCCTGCATCAAGGTTGGGGAATATAAGAACATTCCCTCCGCCCCCGATAGGACTTCCTGGTGCCTTTGAGGCATTAATTTCAGTAACAATAGCCCCATCAAGCTGAAGTTCACCGTCAAGCTTTAAGTCAGGAGCAAGCTCCTTTGCAATTTTTGTTGCATTCTTAACCTTATCAACATGCTCTGACTTTGCACTGCCGTATGTAGAATATGAAAGCATAGCAACCTTAGGCTCTGCACCCACAAGTGTCTTAAATGACTTTGCAGAAGATACTGCAATCTGTGCAAGGTTTTCCTCGCTCGGATACTCATTAAGACCTGCGTCAGAGAAAATAAATGTGCCATTCTCACCGTATTCGCAGTTCGGAACAATCATAACGAAGAAAGCGGATACAACCTTTGTATCGGGAGCTGTCTTAATAACCTGAAGAGCGGAACGCATAACATTTGCAGTTGAATTTACTGCACCGGCAACCATTCCGTCTGCCATCTCGCATTTAACAAGCAT
>JAZUCQ010000086.1:0-14736 GCA_045639145.1 Clostridia bacterium
CAACAGAATGTATTCCGCTACCACTAAGCTTAGCGGCAGCCGCATAGCCTGCCGCCGCAGAGACGGAGGTGGAGCTGTGTCCCGAGTTAAAGGCATCAGACACGCTTTCCGAAATTTTCGGGAAGCCTGACAAACCGCCGAATTTACGCAGGGTATCAAACCTGTCTGCACGGCCCGTTAAAATTTTGTGAACATACGATTGATGACCGACATCCCATATAATGCGGTCAAGGTATGGGTCAAATTCCAAAAAGAGTGCAATCGTAAGCTCGACAACCCCTAAGTTTGCCGCGAGATGTCCGCCCGTTTTAGATATATTTTTTATAAGAAATTCGCGTATTTCCGATGCAAGAGCTGAAAGCTCCTCGGGCTTCAGCCCTTTTAAATCGGAAGGATTATGAATTTTCTCCAGCATTGTTATTTTCATCCTTATCATTTGTGACCGGATTTTCAGCCTCTATTCGGTCGAGTATATATTTCTTCATCTTCGGATATGCGTTAAAGTTAACTAAGAACAGAGAGAATGCCTGAGTCAGTACAATCTCCATTACAAAGTGAAGAATAAGCATAATTATCGTAAACTGTCCTGCCGACATTATAATATAGAACGGGATTACGATATGAACAATCGCCTGTACTATAATTATAAAGATGTTTGACGGCAGACATGCAAATGCAAATATAAGTGAATTTCTGTATAAGTCCTTAAACTTAAGCTTGAATGTAACCATGAGCGGATAAATATACAGATGCATCATGGTGAATATGAATATTATTACATATATCACATATTTAAGATAGCTTAAGGGAGCAGGCATATGTGAATAAACCATAATTGCTACATAGAACAATACTACCGCGACAAGGTCGATGACAAATACAGCAATAGCCTGCTTGAAGTTGCTCTTGAAGGCGTCTTTAAAATCACTCCAGAGCCATGCGTGTTCTTCTCTTGCATAGTTTCGCATTATGTAGGTCATACCTGCGGTAGCAGGACCTGAACCCCAAAGAGATACAAAGAAGTTGCAGGCTGACAGACAAATGATTATGCTCATAAGTGTTATGGTGGTTGGGTCGGCTGAAGCGACCAGCTCTGCATTCATAAGAAGTCCCGAAACAGGGAGAGAGAGCATAAAAAGTATAATAAATGTCGGTATCAGAGCAGCACTGTAAAGCATACCTGCTTTGCAAAAATGCCAGAACTTTCTGAAGAATATATCATAAAATCTGAAAAAACTTCTTTTGGGCGGGGCATCAGGGTCAATTCCCTTTCCCGGCTTGTTGTATGAATTAAAAAACAATCCCATAGTGTATCTCCTTTAGTTTTCTGTTTTGATGTAGTCCTTAAGTTTTTCAAAGGTCTTACTGCCGATGCCCTCTACATCAAGAATATCCTCAATAGAGGAAAAACCGCCAAGCTCTTCACGCTTTTTGATTATACGCTGAGCCATAGCCTTGCCTATGCCGTCAAGCATCATAAGCTCCGACTCTGTCGCGGTGTTTATGTTTATCTTGTCACCGATTATCTCAAGCTCCTTGTCTTCCTGCTCCTCAGTTTTTACAACGGCAGAGGCAGGAAGGGCATCTTTTACATCATCTACCCTGTCAAGTCTGCTCAGCAGGTTTACACCTATGAGATAAATGCTAACAACAATTATTACAATCGGTATTGTGATAAGCTTTTTGTATTTACTCATTATTTACCATACCTTGAGCGAAGCTCCGAGAATATATCATCCCATGTAAGACCTTGCTCAACCAATACAACAGAGAGGTGATACAAAAGGTCTGCTGTCTCGTACTGAACCTCACTCTTTACATAGTTTTTCGATGCAATGATAACTTCGGCAGATTCCTCGCCGACCTTTTTGAGCATCTTGTCGATACCCTTTTCAAAGAGATAGTTGGTGTAAGAGCCTTCCTTGGGATTCTTAACTCTGTCTACAATGATGTCATATACATCATAGAGTATCTTGGGGTTTGTATCAATGCCGGTCGGAATTTCTATCAGCTTGCCGTCCACTACCTTGCGGTAGAAGCAGGAGGGATTATTTGTGTGACATGCCGCATCGATTTGTTCGATTTTAAGAACGATTGCGTCTGCATCGCAATCTACAAGTATCTCCTTTACATGCTGAAGGTGTCCCGAGTGTGCACCCTTTTCCCAAAGCTCCTGACGGCTACGTGAGAAGTATGTTGCGTGACCGCTTTTGAGTGTAAGCTCAATGCTCTCCTTGTTCATGTATGCAAGCATTAAAATTTCTCCGCTTACTGCATCCTGTGCAACCGCAGGTATAAGTCCCTTATCGTCAAATTTGAGTTCGTTTATAAATTCTGCTGTCATAATATATCATTACCTTTCTTTATGTATTTAATTAAGCATTATTCGCCGCAGCAATCGCATCTGCGACAGTTATTCTGTCGGTATACAGTGCCTTGCCGATTATCGCACCGCCAACGCCCGTCCCTTTGAGTGTTACAATATCATCGACTGAGCTGACACCGCCTGATGCGATAATATCAACCTTAGGTACAGCCGCTGCCATTTCCGCCATTGCGGCAGAGTTGGGTCCCTGCAGCATTCCGTCTGTTGCGATGTCTGTGTAGATTATATGTGCCACACCGATTTGCTGCATTTTTTGGGCAAGGGTCAAAGCGGAAATACTGCTTACCTCTTCCCAGCCGTTTACAGCAACCATACCGTCTTTAGCGTCAATTCCTACGGCAATTCTGTCACCGTATTTTGCGACCGCTTGTTTAACAAAATCAGGGTCACTCAGTGCAGATGTGCCGATTATAACTCGGTGTACGCCGTTTTCGAGGTAACTTTCAGCCGCCTTCATATTACGAATTCCGCCGCCTACCTCAATGGGAACATCAAGGCTCTTTGCGATATCGCATATCAGCTTAAGATTTGGCATCGTACCGCTTCTTGCGCCGTCAAGGTCAACGATATGGATAAATTCGCCGCCCTCGCTTTGCCAGCGCTTCGCAACCTTGATGGGGTCATCGGCAAACTTGGTTTTTTGTGAGTAGTCACCCTGAACCAGCCTTACGCATGCTCCGTCTATAATATCTATCGCGGGATAAATTATCATTTTCTTTTGTCCTTTCGTTTATGCTTATTTACAAATTTCGTGTTTCATATCAGACGCAAGCTTCATTATGCGTTCTCTGTGAATTTTCAGGCTGACTCTGTTTACCACAAGCCTTGCCGAAAGCTCACATACATCCTCTAAAACTTCAAGTCCGTTTTCAACAAGAGTTTTACCGCTCTCTACAATATCAACTATTACCTCGGAAAGTCCGACTAAGGGACCAAGCTCTACCGAACCGCTGAGCTTGATAATATCAACAGTCTGACCTTTTACGCGGTGGAAGTAATCCTTTGCAATGTGCGGATATTTGCTTGCAACACGCATTATGTTTCTGCCGTCAAGTCTGCCCTTCATGGACGCAGGACCTGCAACTGCCATCTTGCATCTGCCAAAGCCGAGGTCAAGGATTTCGTATATATCCTTGCCGCTCTCAAGCAGAGTATCCTTGCCGACAATGCCTATGTCAGCGGCTCCGTATTCAACATAAATCGGAACATCGGATGCCTTGACAAGTATAAACTTCATTTTGTTTTTCTCGTCTGTAAAGATAAGCTTTCTGGTTTTGGTTTTAAGCTCTGAGACATCAAACCCGAGCTTGTCAAAAATATCAACAGAAAGGTCAGCAAGCCTGCCCTTTGCAAGTGCAACCGTGATATACTCGGATTTTTCGGAGGTTTCACTGCTTGCGTTGCTGTTACCAAGCACCGTCATTACACGCTCAATTCCGATTGCCACACCCGTTGCAGGAAGCTGTCTGCCAAACTTTGCGGTAAGATTATCATATCTTCCGCCCGAGCAAACGGGAAAGCCGATACCCTTGGAAAAGCCCTTTATAATAATGCCCGTATAGTAGTCAAGGTTTGGCACCATACTGAGGTCTATTGCAAGATACTTTTCAAGTCCTTTTGCTGATAAAAGCTCGTATACCTGAACAAGATTTTGGAGTGCGGCGGTACAGCCTTTGTCAAGAACGGGATTTTTAAGAGCGTCATTTACTATATCTATACTGCCGAACATCTTGGGTAGCTCACAGAATATATCGGCAAGGTCGGAGTTAATATTCAAGTCATTGAGCATTCCCTCGATTGCAACAAAGTCCTTGTCATTTATCTTTTCTCTGAGAGCATCGCTCTGTGCCTCATCAAGTCCTGCAAGAGCGGATAAGCTTTTGTAATATTCCACCTGACCCATGTCAATCTGGAAGTCACAGATACCAAATTTTAAAAGAGTGTTAATCGTGATTTCTATAACCTCTGCATCAGCAGATGCACTGCCGTCGCCTATAAGCTCAATACCGACCTGAGAAAACTCACGCTGTCTTGCGTTGCTGAATGCCTCGTCATTGCGGAACGCACTCCCCGAATACGCAATGCGGTAGGGAAGAGAGCCGAGAGGCTTTGTCGCCGCCATTCTTGCAACCGAGGTTGTAAGGTCAGGACGGAGTGCAAGCATTCTGCCGTTGACATCAAAGAATTTGAACATATTTTCAGCCTTGCAGGTAGCCGCATCGTATACATCATAATATTCAAAGCTCGGCGGCTGTACCATGCGGTAGCCATGCTCTTTAAATACCTGCCTTGCGGTAGTTTCAAGGTTATATTTTATTTCACACTCATCCACAAGAATGTCAGTAAGTCCTGCAGGTGTGTGGGTGTTTTTGCTTTGCATAATATATCACGCTCCATAATGTGTTACTACAATATTATAGCATTATAATATTATACCACTTTCTATACCCTGTCGTCAATGGTTTAATGCGGATAATTGACATTATTTTTATCTGCCGTCGGCAGACGGGGGGACAGATATTAACACAACATATTTTGTTTGACTTTTTATTTGAGGTATGATACAATATTGGGCAAGATTTGAATTTCTTTTATCGGGCAAGGGCGGTGAGACGGTTTGGATTTTGCGTCAGTAATAAGACAGGGAGAAAAGGATTACACAACTGATTTTATTAACATCTCAGATGATGGCAGCAGTTACTGTTTTGCCGTGGCAGACGGCCGTGAAACGCCTCTCGGAGCGGAGCTTGCAGTAAAGACGGTTATTGACGATTTTGAAAAATCGGGCATAATCACCAAGTCATCTGTCCCCGACTTTTTTAAAGATGCAGATGCTCAGCTTAAGGCTTATGAAGAGCCGCTTTGTGCGTCAATGGCTTTTATGCTGACCGACGGTGCAGTTGCTGTATGGGGGAATATCGGAGATTGCAGAGTTTATCTTTTAAGAGAAGGTCTGCTTTATGAAATCACACCCGACCACAGCGGTGCGTATGCTCTTTACGAGGCTGGCGAAATTCGTTATCCTAAAATACGCAGACAAAAGACGAGGTATAACCTGACGAGAATGCTCGGTTACGGATACGAGTCGGAACCGGATTTTTCTCAGCCGGAGATTATAAGGAGAGATGATGCTTTTCTCATATGCTCAGACGGATTTTGGGAGAATATCCACGAAAGACAGGTCGAAAAATGTCTTAAACGCTCCAAGTCAGCACAGGACTGGCTTGACCGTATGATAAAAATAATTGATAAAAATGTCCATTACAAAAAATACACAAGATACAAGGACAGTATGTGTGCAATTACAGTAAAGATGTAGCTTTGCACTGCGGAAAGGAATTGAATTTGATGAAAAAATTATGTTCATCTGTTACGGCAGCGGCGATTAGCTTAATGGGAATTTGCGGCTTTGCCGAACCGTCCTCGGACACGGCGGTTACTGTCGGCAGAATAGAGCTTATTGATTATATTTTGATAGCGGGAGCGGCACTGTTCCTTTTGGGAATGCTGTTTATTTTGCTCTCTATGTATGCAGGAACGGGAAAGAAAAAGTGTGATGCCGAGCCTGATATGATTGAAGAATACGATGATTATACCGAGGAAGAAGCTTTAGATGACGGTGTGGCAGACGAAGAAGAAGTGCAGGCACAAGAGGCGGAAGAGACTGTCGAAATACCCGAAGAGGTTATTGAAGCGGAGGAGGCAGACGAAACTGATTTTGAAGAGGATACTGAGCCCGTCGAAGAAGAGACCGCGGAGTCTGCCAAGGAGCAGGAGGAGACTTCTGCAGAGGAGGAGGCTCAACCCGAACCCGAGGTTATACCCGAGCCTGAGCCTGAGGTTATTTCTGAGCCTGAGCCTGAACTTCCAAAGGTAAGAATTACACTTACGGGACTTAATAATTTTGATGTTAAGATTATGGAGTTTACAGATAAGGCAACACTTGGCCGCAGAAGCGGTAATGATATCGTGATATCCGATAACGCTGTTTCGGGAAACCATTGTGAGTTTATATTCGAGGATGAAAAGCTGTATGTTGCAGACCTTAATTCAACTAACGGAACAATGGTCAATGACGAGCCGATTGTAAGAGCAGAGGTAAATTCGGGCGATGTGCTTCTTATAGGTAAGTGTAAGTATAGAATTAATATATCAATGTAATATAAAAGCCGAACGGACAAACCGCTCGGCTTTGTTTAGCGTTACTTCTGTTTTCGTACGATTGTGTATTCGTCGCCCGGGCGATAGTAGGGGCAATCGCGGAAGGTTCCTCTTATAAACCGGCTCATTTCGTCTTCGTCAAGCTGAACCGAGCAGGTGTAATATTCGCCCTCTTCGTCATAATAATAGTTCATACATTCTTCGCAGTTTATCATAATGATTTCTTCTCGTGCGCGCGCTTTGCCGCGGTCACAGTATTCTTCATAAGCATTGCGATTGTCATGGGTCCGACTCCGCCCGGAACAGGAGTGATTGCACCTGCAATCGGTTCTACATCGTCAAAATCAACATCTCCGCAAAGCTTTCCGTTTTCGTCTCTGTCCATACCGACATCAATTACAACGGCGCCCTCTTTTACCATATCAGCCTTTACAAATTTAGGAATACCAACTGCCGCAACAAGAATATCGGCACGCTTTGTCTGTTCCTTTAAATCCTTTGTACGGGAATGGCAAACGGTTACAGTTCCGTTTTTGTGCAAAAGGAGCATTGACATCGGCTTGCCTACGATATTGCTTCTGCCGATTACAACACATTCCTTGCCCTCGACCTCAACGCCGCTCTCTGCGATAAGCTCCATTATTCCTGCAGGTGTGCAGGGAACAAAATCAAAGTCGCCTATCATAATTCTGCCGACATTTGCAGGGTGAAAAGCGTCAACATCCTTTTCGGGCAGAATATTGTTGATTATGGTTTTGTCATCTAAATGTGATGGGAGAGGAAGCTGCACTAAAATACCGTGAATGTTATCATCGGCATTGAGCTTTTTTATAAGTGCGAGAAGCTCCTCCTCGGTTGTCTCTTTGGGGAGAGCGTACTTTTCGGAATACATACCAAGCTCTGCACAAGCCTTTTCTTTGTTTGCAACATATACCTGAGATGCAGAATCATCACCCACGATTACTACCGCGAGACCGGGATTTGTTCCCTTTTCTTTGAGAAGCTCCACCTCGCATTTCAGTTCGTTTTTTACCCTTTTGGAAACTTCCTTTCCGCTCAGTATTTTTGCCATTTGTAAAATCTCCTTTTCTGTTATCTTTTATCAGACACTTGTCGCCGTTACCTACCAAATCAAGCCGCCCTGCCGTCTTAAGTGCGGCATAGACAAGGCGATGATTTTCGGGTTTTCGGTACTGGAGCAGTGCCCTTTGCATCTGTTTTTCTTCATAAGATTTCGGAATGTATACATTCTTCATTGTCCGAGGGTCTATCCCTGTATAATACATGCATGTCGAGAGACTTCCCGGGGTGGGATAAAAGTCCTGAACCTGCTCGGGATTTATTCTGTTGTCTCTGAGGTATTCCGCAAGTGCAACCGCGTCACGCATTGTGCTTCCCGGATGTGATGACATAAGATATGGGACAAGATATTGTTTTTTGCCAAGCTTTTCGTTTATCTGCTTGTATTTTTCGAAAAATCGTTTATACACCTTAAGTGACGGCTTGCCCATATATTTTAAGACATTATCAGAAATATGCTCGGGTGCGACCTTTAACTGTCCGCTGACATGATGCTTGCACAGCTCGGTAAAGAATTCGTCATCCCTGTCATATATCAGATAGTCATACCGAATACCCGAACGGATAAACACACGCTTTATTCCTTTGATTTTGCGTATTTTCCGTAAAAGCTCAAGATAATCTTTGTGCGAAACTTCAAGATTTTTGCAGGCTTCCGGGAAGAGACATTGTTTGTTTTTGCAAACGCCCCTCTTTAACTGGTCGGGGCAAGACGGAATGCGAAAGTTTGCGGTAGGACCGCCTATATCGTTAATGTAGCCCTTAAAGTCAGCATCCTGCGTCAAAAGCTCTGCCTCGCGCAGAATAGATTCGTGGCTTCGTGCCGAGATTGTTCTGCCCTGATGAAAGGTAAGTGCACAAAAACTGCACGCACCAAAGCAACCTCTTGATGATGTGATTGAGAATTTTACTTCATCAAGTGCAGGTATACCGCCTGACTTGTCATAGCACGGATGCCACCGTCTGGTATACGGAAGCTCGTACACACGGTCAAGCTCCTCACTTGTCAAAGGATAGGCCGGCGGATTTTGCACAATATATTTATCGCGGTCAAGCTGAACAACCGCTTTGCCGCGGTACGCGTCCTGCTGGGCATACTGCTGTGCGGTCGCCTCGGCATAACTGCGTTTGTTTGAGCATACCTCGTCATAACTTGCGGTTATTATACAATCATCGGGAAGTGAATTTGCATCTCCCTCAAGGTAGGCTGTACCGCGTACCGATTTTATTTCGGAGACAGGAACACCTGCCGCCAAAAGCTCTGCAATTTCGCAAATCTGATGCTCGCCCATTCCGTAAATCAAAAGGTCAGCACCGCTGTCTATCAGTATACTGCGTCTTACCTTGTCAGACCAATAATCGTAATGCGCAAATCTCCTGAGACTTGCCTCTATTCCGCCTATAATTATCGGAAATTTTCTGCCGTAGGCTTCCCGTATGCGATTGCAGTAAACAACCGTTGCTCTGTCGGGGCGATGACCTGCTTCGCCGCCCGGCGAATAAAGGTCTGTATTTCGTCTCTTTTTGGCGGTGGTGTAATGGTTTACCATTGAATCAATATTGCCTGCACCGACCAAAAAGCCGAGCCTCGGCTCGCCAAGACGCTTGAAGTCCTCGCAGGAATGCCAGTCGGGTTGTGAGATAATACCAACGGTGTAACCTTGAGACTCAACAAGTCTTGTAATAACCGACACAGCAAAAGAGGGGTGGTCAACATAAGCGTCACCCGAAACATAAACAAAGTCAAGGCGGTCTATGCCTGAATTTTGCATATCATATTTACTTATGGGTAAAAATTTGTTATTATTCATAGTAATTATGATACAATATTTCGACGCAAAATGCAAGAAAAAACATATCAATGAACATTGATTTTTCAAAAAAAATCGGTTACAATACAATAAAGTGATTATGAGGTGATTTAAGTGACAGAAAAAAAGTATAAGGGTGCTGTGTTTTTTGATATTGACGGAACATTGGTTGACGAGCGTCTTGGTATCTCAATGCCGACAGAGTCAACAATGACGGCAATTTCTGCACTCAAAAAGAACGGATACCTTACAGGAATTGCAACGGGCAGAGCAAAATGCTATGTTCCAAAGATGGGGATTGATTTTGATTGTTATGTGACATGCAACGGTGCGGTTACGGAAATTAACGATAAGGTTATATCTGTGGAGTATATTGAGCCTGCAAAACTTGCAAGGATTGTTGAATACCTTGAAAAAAACAGGTTTGGGTACGATATTGAGACAAGAAACATCTGCTATTACGGGGAGGAAACCTATCAGTCATTATTTGAAATGATGAAAAAATTCAGTATAGACAGTTCCTGCTTTGCACCGCTTAAAAAAATTGATGATATTTATGCAAACAAAGCTATGGTGACATTTGAAAGCGACGATGATTTTGATAGGCTATGCAAGGAGTTTGCAAATGATTTTCTTATAACACGGCATCACATGAATAATTCGGCTGATGTAAGTATCTTTGGAGTAACAAAAGCAAAGGGGATAGAAAAAATTGCAAAAGCTGCAGGAATTGATATCGCAGATACCTATGCCTTCGGTGACGATGCAAACGATATTGAAATGTTATCTGCGGTAGGCTGTGGAATTGCAATGACGCCACATTCGCCAAGTCTTGACGGAGTTGCAAAGAAGATAACAGGCGGCGTGGCAGATGACGGAATTTATAATGCTCTGTGTGAATTGGGACTTATATAAATTAAAGAGGTGTGCTTTTGCACACCTCTTTGATTTTCTATTATTGAGCAGCTGCTTCCTGCTCAGCTGCAAGTTCGTCGGTAGCTACCTGAATGTCTGTAAGAACAGCATTGACATCAAGCTTGTTAAGTTTTGATTTCTTAATCTTTATGCCCTTGCCTGCCTCTGCCTGCCAGTAGCTCTGGAGCTCATACAGACCGGGAATTCTCTTGATGATGTGGAAGCCGTACTCGGTTTCTACAACACCGCTAAGCTCGCCAATACCGAGAGCAAATGATGCATTTTCAAACTCAGCAACCATTTCGCCGGAACTGAATGTGTAACCCTCTGTTGTTGCACCGGGGTCTTCGTTGAATTCTTCAAAGAGTGCATCAAAGTCTTCACCGTTTTGAAGTCTCTGGAGAACCTGATCGGTAAGTGCTCTCTTTTCTTCAACATTAACTTCTGCGCCGTCTGCAGCCTCGGTTGAGATAAGAATATGCTTAACCGATGCCTTGTCAGGCTGAACATACTCATTGAGTACGCTTGTATCCTCGGGATAGTAGTTTGAGGGGTTTGCAGTAATATTATCCTGAACTGTCTGCGCAGCCATTACCTTGTGATACATCTTTGCATACTGCTTGGGTGAAGAAATACCCATTGTTCTTGCTCTTAAGGTAAATCCTTCTTCACCATAGGCTGAAGAAATTCCTGCAATCTGTGAGTCAATCTGAGCAACTTCCTCTTCGGTAAGAGCAACACCCTTCTCGGCGCCCTTTTGAATAAGAAGAACCTCGTTGATTGCATCGTTTAGAGCATCCTCTTTAATCTTGTCGGCAAGTGTTACACCGTCTGCTTCCTGTGACCAGTCATAGTCTGCGAGAGCTTCATAGTCGATGCCGTTTTCCTGTGCATATGTTGCAGCCTGTGCGTAGATGTAGTAGTTTACATCAAGGTCGGTAATTTCTTCTCCGTTTACGGTTGCAACGGTTTTGCCCTCGGGCATTGCAGCAATCCAGCCCGGTATCTGCATACAGAATAAAAGAATAAGCGCACCGATAACAGCAGAACTGATAAGAGAAATAATAAGTGAGCTTCTCTTAACGGTAACGCGTACAGGCTCGAGTTTTACTTCAGCGATTTCTTCATTCTCGGCAGCTTCAAAATCAGAATCAAGGCTGATTTCGGTCTCCTCGTCTGCAGCTTCCTCTGTGTCGAAGCTTTCTGCAATTTCCTCCTGAACCTCAGCTGCAGCGTCTGCAACCTTGGAGCGGATATCCTCTCTTACTTTTTCTTCGGGTGTGAGGGTTTCTTCGTTCTCAACGCCCTGCAAATCCTTGTTTTCGTTATCCAAGTTTTATCTCTCCTTTGTGTGTTTTTTTAATTATTTAAATTACATTATACAATACTTTTTTGAATTTATCTACCCTTTTTTATAAAATTTTTCAATTTGTTCATAATTTATTCGTCAGTATCGCCACACAGTCCCTTGATAAAGTCACTGACAGTTGTCAAATACTTTGTTTCTTCAATTGGCTTTGGCTTGTTTATCATAAAGTGAAGCCGCGGATTGTTCTGGTTGGTCATAAACAGTTTTTTCGGCATCTCGTTTATGGACCTCAGCAGATTTTGCATATCGGGAAGATTATCAAGGTCAAACCTCATTGTTATACGGTCGGCTCCGCCTGTCATTTCAGCTATGCCGAAACGGCTTGCATATTTTTTGATAAGTGCAATCTCCATAAGATTTGATACCGACTGCGGAACTGTTCCGTAGCGATCCTCAATCTCGTCATACACATCATAGAATGAATCGCGGCTGTCGATTGCGGCAATCTTTTTGTATGCACCTATTCGTCTGCTGTGGTCGCGGATATAGCCTTCGGGTATAAACGCCGAAACGGGCAGGTCGATTGAGGTTTCGGTTGCGGGAGAGGAGGAAGTCCCCTTTTGCTCGCCGACCGCCTCTTCCAAAAGCCGACAGTACATTTCGTAGCCGACGCTTTCCATGTGTCCGTGCTGCTGTGCGCCGATAAGGTTGCCCGTACCCCTGATTTCAAGGTCACGCATAGCTATTTTAAAGCCTGAACCAAACTCGGTAAATTCCTTCATCGCAAGAAGTCTCTTTTCTGCATCTTCAGTCAGCATTTTGTTCCGCCTGAATGTAAGGTATGCGTATGCAAGACGGTTGCTTCTGCCGACCCTGCCGCGCAGCTGGTAAAGCTGAGACAGCCCCAGTCGGTCGGAGTTTTCAATTATAATCGTGTTTACATTTGCAATATCAAGACCCGTTTCGATAATTGTGGTACACACAAGAACATCAATTTCTCCGTCGGATACCTCCATCATTATCCGTTCAAGCTCTGCCTCGCTCATTTTGCCGTGAGCTACTGCGACACGGGCGGACGGAACAAGCTCTGCAAGGCGGTTTGCGGTTTTGTATATACCCTCAACACGGTTAAAGAGGTAATACACCTGACCGCCGCGGCTCATTTCACGCTCGATTGCCTCGCGGACGGTGTATTCGTCATATTCCATTACATATGTCTCAACGGGATGCCTGTCGCCCGGAGGCTGATTGATAATACTCATATCACGGATGCCGCTGAGTGACATATGGAGTGTTCTTGGGATGGGAGTTGCCGAAAGAGTGAGAACATCAACATCCTTGCGCATCTCCTTTATTTTTTCCTTGTGTGCAACACCAAAGCGTTGCTCCTCGTCGATAATAAGAAGTCCAAGCTTTTTGAATTTCACACTATTTGAAAGCAACTTGTGTGTGCCGATTACAACATCTGCCTCGCCCGTTGAAAGCATTTTAAGTACCTGCTTTTGGGTTGTAGGGGTGCAGAATCGTGACAGCATCTTGATGTTTACGGGGTAATCCATCATTCGCTGACAAAAGGTTTTAAAATGCTGGTTTGCAAGGATTGTTGTGGGAACAAGATATGCTACCTGATATCCGCTCATTACCGCTTTGAATGCGGCACGCAAAGCAACCTCGGTTTTTCCGTAGCCGACATCTCCGCACAGAAGTCTGTCCATCGGATGCGGCTTTTCCATATCCGCCTTTACCTCGTCAATGCTTCTCAGCTGGTCGTCTGTCTCGTCATAAGGGAATGCCGCCTCAAAGCTTCTTTGCCATTCTGTATCGCTTTCAAAGGCGATGCCCGGCATATTTGCACGCTCTGCATAGAGAGCCACAAGCTGTTTTGCCATATCGGCAGCTGCCGCCTTGACCCTCTGCTTTGTTTTTGCCCAATCAGTACCGCCAAGACTGTTTAAACGGACGGATGCCCCTTCCTTTTTATCATAGCGATAAACCATATTGAGCTGGTCGGTTGGAACATATAAGGTGTCACTGTTTTTGTAGGTTATTTTAAGATAATCCTTACGCACGCCCTCGACATTTAGCTGTTCTATCCCGATATATTGACCTATACCGTGGTTTTGATGAACAACATAGTCGCCCGGATTTAAAGTGGTAAAGTCTGAAATTCTGTCCCCTTTTTTGCCGCGGTAGAGAGGGCGGCGCTTCTTTTTCTTCTCAGCACCGAAAAGCTCGCGGCTGCCGATTATTGCGATTTGTATCAAAGGATACTCAAAACCCCTTGATATAGAGCCGCCGCAGATTACAACACCTCCGGGTGAGGGCAGTTCTGAAAGCGTACTCTGGCAGGAGCAGGTTATACCGTCTTCTTCAAGACGGCTTTGCAGATTTTTGGCACGCTCTGCCGTTCCTGCAAGAATTATTGTCTTGTATCTGGTGTGGCGATAATGCTTGAGTGCTTCAAGCAAAAGCTCCGGTTTTCCCTGAAAGCCGCCCAGACTTCTCGAATCGGGTGAATAGGTGCGTTTTGGTTTAAACTCTGCCGAGGAATGGGAAATACCGCTCATGCAGATTACGGAATTTTGGTTCATCTTCCGCACTGCCGAAGAATATGGCAGTGAATATTCGCCTGCCGCAGACGGAAGGTCGCCGCGCTCGTACATATCGCAGATAAGCTCTGCACGGTCTTTCTCAAGAGCCGCCGCTTTTTCTGAAATCCTTGACGGTTCATCAACAAATATCACCGATGATTTTGGAATGTAGTCAAGGAGTGTGGGTTTTTCTTTGTAAATATAAGGAATATATTTGTCCATAGAGGGAAAGTATATTCCCTCTCGTATTCTCTCCGCATCACGCCTTAAAACAGAGGAGGAGCGTGCTCCGCGCTCGGTTGCAGTATCTTGTGCATTTGCACTTTCGCACAATTTGTCGGCAAGATTTAATGCATCCTCTGCGGACATAAGAAGCTCGTTTGCAGGCTTTGCATCAAAAATCTCGGCACGCTCGATTGTGCGCTGGGTTTCTGCATCAAAAATTCTTATCGAGTCAACCTCGGTATCAAAAAATTCAAGTCG
>JAZUCQ010000087.1:0-18459 GCA_045639145.1 Clostridia bacterium
GCTGACAGAGTTCTGGCAGATGTACCTTGCTCGGGGATAGGTACTATACATAAAAAACCCGATGTAAAGTACAACCGTGCCCCCGAGGATATAGAGGCACTTTGCAAAATACAAAAAAATATACTGAATTCCGCCGCAGAGTATGTAAAATCAGGCGGAGTGCTGGTATATTCAACCTGCACAATCTTAGACGAGGAAAACGGAGCGCAGGTGAGAGAGTTTTTAAAAGAGCATCAGGATTTTGAATGTGATTTTGAAAAGACTTACTTTGCGGACGAAACGGGCGGAAGCGGATTTTATATCTGCAAAATGAAGAGGAAATAAGACCCCATATGATTTGGGGATTAAGAGAGAATTTTTATGAAGAAAAATTTAAGAGATTACACCCTGGCAGAGCTTGAAGGGATACTTGTCGGACTTGGTGAGCCTAAGTTCCGTGCAAAGCAGATATTCAAGTGGCTGTATGACGGAGCCGAGTGCTTTGAGGATATGACGAATATCCCAAAATCGCTCTGTGCTAAGCTTGACAGTGAATATACTGCAGGCAACCTTAAAATTGAACAAAAATTTGTTTCAGATATTGACGAAACACGGCGGTATCTGTTACAATTAGATGATGGCAATTTTATCGAATCGGTGCTGATGAAATACAAGCACGGATATACGATATGTGTCTCAACTCAGGTCGGCTGTGCCATGGGCTGTAAATTCTGCGCCTCAACAAGGGGCGGAAAGGTGCGAAACCTCACTGCAGGTGAGATTATCGGACAGGTGCTCACGGTTCAAAAGGACTTGGGGGAGCGGATTTCCAACATTGTACTTATGGGTATGGGAGAGCCTCTTGACAATTTTGATAATGTTATGAGGTTTTTGGAGAATATCAATGACCCGCTCGGTATAAACATAGGTCATCGGCATATTTCGCTGTCAACATGCGGTCTTGCAGACAGAATATACGAACTTGCGGATAAACAGCTGCAGATTACGCTTTCGATATCTTTGCATGCACCGAATGACGAAAAACGCTCGGCGATTATGCCCGTAAACAAAAAGTACAATATAGACGCACTTATGCGTGCGTGCAGGTATTATACGGAAAAGACAAACAGACGGATTTCGTTTGAATATACGCTGATAAGCGGCGTAAACGATACACCCGAGGAGGCAAAGGAGCTTTTAAGGTTGATATCGGGTATGCTGTGTCATGTCAACCTGATACCCGTAAACGAGGTATCGGAGACAGGCTTTAAGTCGTCAAACCGAAAAGCGGTCGAGAAATTTCAATCGGTTCTGGAGGACGGAGGGATTTCTGCTACGGTAAGACGAGAGATGGGTGCTGATATCAGTGCGGCGTGCGGACAGCTCAGGCTTGCTGCCGAGCGAAATTGATACAGCGACCCTGACAGGAGGTGGATTTGTTTGGTAGAAACATATGGACTTAGCGATGTGGGATGCATAAGAGAACTCAACGAGGATTGCTTTTGTATTCACGGCTTTGAGGACGGGAGCGAAAACGGCTTCTGCATCTTAGCCGACGGAATGGGCGGCCACAACGCAGGAGAGGTTGCAAGTCAGAGTGCAGTAGGTTTTATAGCCGAGAGGCTGAAATCGGTTGTCGGCTCGGACTACGGGATACCTGCAGCTCTTTGTGACGCGGTGGGCCTTGCAAACGAGAAGGTATACAGAATGTCGATAGAGAGCACCGCTCACAGCGGAATGGGAACAACGGTGGTTGCGGCACTTGTCGGCAGCGGAAATATCTATATCGCAAATGTCGGTGACAGCCGTGCTTATATGGTAAGCCATGACGGAATAACACAGCTTACAACTGACCATTCTGTGGTTGAAGAGCTTGTGCTGAGCGGAACAATTACCCATGAGGAGGCGAGAGTTCATCCTCAGAGGAATATCATAACCCGTGCGGTCGGAACAGATCCGACGGTTCGCACAGATGTATTTGAATACAGCTATTCATCGGGAGATGTTTTGCTGTTTTGCAGTGACGGACTTTCCACAATGCTGAGAGACGATGAAATTGAAAATATTATAAGAAATGAAGAAACTTCGGAAAAAACGGTCTGCAGCCTTGTCGATGCCGCAAAGGAACGCGGCGGACTTGATAATATAACCGTTATATGCATACGATTTAAATAGGAGGAGAGATTATGGATTTAGTAGGGAAAATGCTTGCAGGTCGTTATGAAATACTCGAACAAGTCGGCAAGGGCGGTATGGCTAATGTCTACAAGGCAAGATGTCATTTCTTAAACCGTGATGTTGCGGTAAAGGTTTTAAAAGAAGAGCTTCGGGATGACAAGGAGTTTGTTCATCGTTTTAATACTGAGGCTCAGGCAGCGGCAAGAATATCAAATCCGCATGTGGTTTCGATATTTGATGTTGGCTTTGAGGGCGGACTTTATTATATAGTAATGGAGTTTGCAGAGGGTATCACCCTAAAGGAATATATAGCCGACAAAAAGCTGCTCCATTGGCGCCAGGCGGCGGACTTTGCGGCGCAGATATGCGAGGGGCTTGATGCGGCACATAAAAAATCGGATATACACAGAGATATCAAACCTCAGAACATAATCATGACAAAAGGTGATGTTTTAAAGATTACAGACTTTGGCATAGCCCGTGCTACATCTCAGGCGACAACGACAACTGCAAATTCGACTATCGGCACGGTTCACTATCTCTCGCCCGAGCAGGCAAGAGGCGGTTACACCAATGAGAGAACGGATATATATTCTCTCGGCGTTGTACTCTATGAGATGCTGACGGGCAGACTTCCGTTTGACGATAATACCGCGGTTGCAATCGCAATCAAGCATATTCAGGAAAAACCTGTACTGCCGAGAATACTTAATAATAATATTCCCAAATCTATGGAATATATAGTAATGAAGGCACTTTGCAAGGAACAAAATTCAAGATATGCAAGTGCCGCTGATTTCCTCAGTGATTTGAGAGATGTTATTAAAAATCCCGATGTTGATTTAGCGGCAAAGGCTTCGGGTATGGCAGAGGCAGAGGAGGATATTGAGGTTACACGCAAGAGAGATGCTATTGCGGATGAGGATATCCAGAACTATAACAGAAGAAAAGAAAGCTCTGAATATGACGAGTATTCAAAGAGACTTGATACGGAAATGGAGGAGAGGGAACTGAGAAACATTGACAGAAAAAGGGCAATAAGAGAACAAAAGAAGAAGGAACGCAGAGTTACCATTGCGGCAATCGCGGCGGCAATTTTGGTGATTGCGGGACTCAGCGCAGTATTTTCTGCCGTATCGGGCGGTGGCTTGTTTGGATTATTCAAGGGTTCTGAAAAGATTGAAATTCCTAAGGTTGTTGACATGATGCTTACCGATGCACAGAAGGAATACAGAGAGCAGGGCTTTAGCATTATCAAGGCGAGCGACAAGACAAGCGACAAGGAAGCCGGCACTATTCTTGAGCAGGATCCCCCTGCCGGCAGTGATGTAACAAAGAGAGATGATATTATTATCCGTGTTGTCATAAGTGCAGGAAACGAGACAATTAAGCTTTCCGATTACACAGGAATGAATGTTGACGATGCAAGAAAGAAAATTGTCGATGACGGCTTTAAGGTAAATATCGTTGAGAAGGAAAGCAGTTCAGAGGAGAAGGGAACCGTTATAAGTCAGGAGCCTGCGGCAGACAGCGAGGTTTCGGAGGGTGCACTTGTTACTATTTATGTTAGCAAGGGCGACGGCAGCGAGGACGAAGAAGATAACAAGGACAATGAGGACAAAAACGATGCTCCGAGCAACAATAATTCCGAGCCAAGCAACAATAATAATTCGGGTAACAATACAAGCAATGGTGAAAAGCCGCCTGCAAACAATGTTCCGAGCGTAAGCGACGGAGGGGAACAATCCGGGTCGGGAGAGACCGCAACTGAGCCGAGCGGCACAGGCAACGGAGGCGGAACAGGTACGACGGCACCGGGAATAAGCAACTGATAATTATGACAGATAAAACGATTGAAGGAATAATTACAAAAGGAGTCGGCGGTTTCTACTATGTAGACACCTCCGACGGGTGTTTTGAATGCCGTGCCAGAGGCAGCTTTCGCAAGGAGGGGGTAACTCCCCTTGTCGGTGATTTTGTCAGCATTACGGTAAACGCTGTATCGGGAACAGGCGCGGTTGATAAGATTATGCCGAGAAAAAATGTTCTTCTGCGACCGCCTGTTGCAAATGTTACGCAGATGGCGGCTGTGATTTCGGTCGCAAATCCCAAACCGAATATTTATCAGACGGACAAGCTGCTTGCATCTGCCGAACATGCAGGGATTGATATTATTATCTGCATCAACAAAACAGATATTGAGAGCGGAGACGAGCTGTATTCTGTGTATAAACATGCAGGCTTTTGCGTGATACCGCTAAGCGCTCAAAGTGGAGAGAATATGGATTTGCTTAAAGAGCGGCTAAAGGATAATATCACCGTTTTTGCGGGGAACTCGGGTGTCGGCAAGTCGAGCATCTTAAACTGCATAACCGAGACTGATGCGTTTGAGACGGGCGAGGTCAGCGACAGAGTAGAGCGCGGAAGACACACAACAAGGCACAGCGAACTTGTGCCGCTCAAATACGGCGGATATATAATTGATACCCCGGGTTTTGGAAGCCTTGATTTCTCTCTGCTTGAACCCGATAACTGTGCAGAGCTCTTCCGTGAGTTTGAGCCGTATACGGGGATGTGTCGGTTTACCGATTGCAGTCATACCGTCGAAAAGGGCTGTGCAGTTTTAGAGGCACTGTCTCAGAAAAAAATTTCGGCTTCAAGGCATGAAAGTTATGTCAGAATTGTTGAGGAGCTAAAAAATGCTCAAAAGTATAACAGAAAATAAAGGAGACATTTTGATATGAACAAAGAAGTTAAGATTGCTCCGTCTCTGCTTGCGGCAGATGCCGCAAAACTTGCGGAGGAGGTAAAAAGGGTAGAGGCTGCCGGTGCCAAGTGGCTGCATCTTGACATAATGGACGGTCATTTTGTACCAAACCTAAGTTTTTCGGCTCATATTGTAAAAGCTCTAAGACCGCATTCTGAGATGTTCTTTGATGTGCACTTGATGATAACTGACCCCAAAAAATATATTGATGATTTTATAGATGCAGGGGCAGACATGATTACTGTGCATATCGAGACGGCAGAGGACGAGGCGGAGCTTCGCGGAATTGCAGAGTACCTTCATTCCAAGGGTGTCAAGGCAGGAATATCGGTTAAGCCGAAAACTCCTGTCGAGACATGCGAGAGTGTGCTTGATATTTTTGATATGTTACTTATTATGACAGTTGAACCCGGCTTTGGCGGTCAGTCGTACATGGCGGACATGGAGCTTAAAATGAGATGGGCGGCAAATATGGCAAAAACAAAATATCCGCATCTTGAAATTGAAGTGGACGGCGGCATAGGCGAAAAAACAATCAAGGGTGCGGCTGCCGCAGGTGCAAATATCTTTGTAGCAGGATCTGCTGTGTTTAACGCAGATGATGCCGCGGCGGCTGTTGTGAAGCTTAAACAGCTTGCATGTGAAAGTTGAGATGATTTGAGTGAAAGCGGTAATTTTTTGCGGCGGTGAGATAGAAAATTATGAGAAGCTTAAACAAAGGTGCTTTGATGACATTCTTGTTCTGTGTGCTGATTCAGGCCTTAAACATACAGAGGCTCTCGGGATTGTCCCCGATATAATAATCGGTGACAACGATTCATGGACGGCGGAGTATGTAAAATCAGAAAAAACCGAGGTGTTTGTTTACCCGGCCAAAAAGGATTTTACGGATACACATTTGTGTGTGGATTGTGCCATTGAGCGCGGTTGCAGAGAGATTGAAATTCTGGGCGGATTTGGGGGCAGACATGACCATGAGTATTCACATTACTGTCTTATGGCATATGCCCTTAAAAAAGGCGTGAAGGTAAAAATGAGTGATGCACACAATGATGTGTGGATGGAGAATAAGCCTTTTGTTTTAGAAAAGACTAATCGGAAATATGTTTCGTTCTTTCCGTTTGGGGGAGATGTTGAGGGATTTTCGGTCAGCGGACTTAAATATTCTGCAAGGGATATGACGCTTCTTTGCGGATTTGTTCAGGCGACAAGCAATGAGTTTACAGATTGCGGCAGAGCAGAGGTTGATTTCAAAAGCGGAATGCTTCTTGTTATGCTCTGTGATGATAAGTAAGGGGGATTTTATGAAAAAACTAATATGCCTTATCGTGGCGATATTGCTGATTATATCTTGTGTATCGGGCTGCAGCGGAGCGGAGAGTGAGGCGCAGGCATCGTTTGAAAAAATGATGGATGCCTTTAAAACCTGTGACAAAACGCAGATTGACAAATACTACAGCTTTGACAAGCTTATGGTATATATAGAAGAAACTGACGGTGAGCTTTTGCGTGATGCGATTTTGTCAACACTGTCTAAAATGGATTACAAGGTAAATTCGGCAGAAAAGACAAGCAGTAATGCAGTAAAGCTGAGCTGTGAGGTTACAACGGTTGATTTTTCGGGTATAATAAATAATTATATAGACAAGGTAACTGCTCTTGTAGCAAGTGATGAATACCTAAAAATGGTTCCCCGAATGGAGGAGAGTGAGTATCAGGCGCTTATGATAGCGCAGATGATTGCCGCGATTGAGGAGAGCGGAGAGGCAACGACAACAAAAGCAGTGGATGTAATAATGACAAAGAACGGCACAGAGTGGACGCTTGGAGGAAATGCGGACGAGCTTTTGGGCGTGTTGTTTGAAAACTTAAGTGATGCGGTAGAATACTTGGCGTAAGTGATGATATGACGGCAAGCATAATATTTTGCATAAATACATATTATATTACCGAGGTGATATTATGTTTGGCGCGGTTAACTTAAAAAAGCTTGTAACAAGCCTGATACCGCCGTTTGCGGCAGGATTTTTGGGATGGCTCTTTACAAGGAATTCAATGGAGGTATACGGAACTCTCAATTCTCCGCCTCTGTCTCCCCCGGGATGGATTTTCCCGATAGTTTGGTCAATTCTGTATGCCCTGATGGGGATTGCTTTGTATCTTGTAAGAAGCACGGGCGGCGAGACAGAAATCAAGAAAAGAGGCTACTGGGTTTTCGCAATTCAGCTTGTATTCAACTTTCTGTGGACAATTCTGTTTTTCAGATTGGGACTTTACGGATTTTCGTCAATTTGGCTGGGTGCGTTAATTGTGCTGATTGCGGTCAATATCCTGTTCTTTAGTCAGATAAACAAAACGGCAGGATTATTGCTTGTTCCGTACCTTTTGTGGTGTGCATTTGCGCTTTATTTGAATATCGGTATATATCTTCTAAACTAAAACTTAGGGATTTTAGCAAATACGCTAAAATCCCTGAAATTATATTGACATAGTTTTAAATATGTGATAATATAGAGTTAAATACCAGATGTGAGGTGGCGACATGAAAAGGACAAGACTGTCTGACAGAATATTACCGGTATACACCAGGGGCGAAGAGATATTTAATATGGTATCACATATTGTAGGCGGTGCGATAGGAGTTTGCGCGATTGTGCTTTGCAGTATTTTTGCAGCACTGCGCGGTGATGCTTATGCGGTTGTGTCGGGTGTTATATTTGGTTTTACTATGCTTCTTTTATATACAATGTCGAGTATATATCACGGACTTAAACCCGATACCAAGGCAAAGCGGGTTTTCCAGATAATTGACCATTGTTCAATTTTTATTTTGATAGCAGGTACATATACGCCCGTTGCGCTGTGCACTATCAGAGAGTACAGCTTAGCTGAAGGCTGGATATTATTCGGTGTTATATGGGGAATTGCTGTTTTGGGAATAATTCTCAATTCGATTGATTTAAAAAAGTATAAGATATTTTCGATGATATGTTATCTTGTAATGGGGTGGCTTATTGCCGGCAGAATAGGCTTGCTGATACGGCTTGTGGGAATTGGACCGTTTTGGCTTTTGCTCAGCGGCGGAATAGCGTATACAGTCGGTGCACTCTTTTACGGACTCGGTAAGAAAAAATGGTTTCATTCAGTATTCCATGTGTTTTGTGTTATAGGAAGTGTATTGCATTTTCTTTTTATATTGATTTATGTAATTTAAGAAGGGGAGTCAAGCGACTCCCCTTTTGTGGTTTTATCTAAACTTATATTCAGTCACAGTATCATACTTTTCGCCTTTTTTAAGAACGGGTGACGGGAAGTGCGAATATGCCATCGCGTTTGGGAAAACCTGAGTTTCAAGGCAGAGTGCCTGATGAATCTTATACTGATTTTTACCCTTACATATTTTATCCTCGTTTATTGAATTTCCCGTATATATCTGTACTCCCGGGCAATCGGTATATGTGTCCATCTCAATGCCCGTCTTGTCTCCGACAAGTGTAGATACCTTACGGAAACCAACACCGTTTAAGCAGAAGTTGTGGTCAAATCCGCCGAACATCTTAACCTGTTCATCACTCGCTGCAAAAACTTCTCCCATTGTTTTGGGGCATCTTAAGTCAAACGCTGTTCCGTCTACCGACAAAACCTCGCCCGTTGGCATACACTCGTCATTATTGGGAGTGTAAAAACTGCAATCGAGCCAAATCGTGTGACCGTCAACCGTTCCGCTGTCATGACCGTTGAGGTTAAAGTAGGTATGGTTTGTAAGGTTCATCAGCGTATCCGCATCTGCCTCTGCCTCGTAGTGGATTTTAAGCGAGTTGTCACAAACTGTATATGTAACCTTTATATCAGCATTGCCGGGAAAGCCTTCTTCGCCGTCGGGACTGTGAAGCGTGAGAACAAGAGTGTTATCATCGGCAGTCTCAGCGTCCCATACCTTTGAATCAAAACCGCATTTTCCGCCGTGCAGATTATTTTTGCCGTCATTTGCAAAGAGCGGATACTTTTTGCCGTTTAGCTCAAATTCAGAGTTTGCAAGTCTGTTTGAGTTTCTTCCGATAAGAGCACCGTAATATCCGTCATTGTCAAGGTATTCATCAAGGCTGTCTCTGCCGAGGACAACATCTGTGCCGTTATACCAAAGCTCTGTTATAATGCCGCCGTAGTTTGTTATTTTGGCAGTGAGCTTATCATTCTCTATGGTAAAGAGATAAACCTCTTTTTCACCGATTTTCCCGTAATTTTCATTTGTTATCACAATAACTCCTCCTTAAATAATTGTAAAGTATAATATCACAGCAATTCCGAGTGCAATTCTGTACCAACCGAAAACATTAAAGTTATGCCGTCTTACATAGCTTACAAGGAACTTGACCGAAATCATCGAAACGATATACGCAACAACCATTCCTAAAGCCAAAAGTGTCCATTCGCTCATAGTCATTACATATGTATTGGTCACAATTTTTAAAAGGCTTACTCCGAACATAACGGGGATTGCCAGAAAGAACGAAAATTCTGCTGCAAGCTCCCTTGATGTGCCGAGCATTATTGCTCCGAGGATTGTCGCCCCCGAGCGTGAAGTTCCGGGAACAATCGACAAAACCTGAAAAAGTCCGATAAGCAATGCGGTCTTGTAGGTCATATCATTCATATCGGTTATCTGTGGTTTTTTGCCTCTGCGTTCTGTCAGCAAAAAGCCTATTCCGTAAATAATAAGCATTGCGCTGACAACTGCGGGGGTGGAAATTGTGTCCATAAAATCATTGAGCAAAAGTCCGATAACCGCGGCAGGAATACATGCGGCAATAACCTTGAACCACATCTGCCATGTATCTTTTTTCTCCTCGGTTGTCTTTGACGGAGAGAATGGGTTAAGCTTTTTAAAATAAAGTGTAGCTATCGCGAGGATTGCACCAAGCTGAATTACATAAAGATAAAGCTGTGACCCGAAAAATCCGTCGGCGGTATGCATGAACTCGTTTACAAGTATCATATGCCCTGTGCTGCTGATTGGCAGCCATTCTGTAATACCCTCAACAATGCCGAGAACGATTGATTTTATTATATCAATAACAAACATATCTCTGCTCCCTTCATTAATTTTTATATCTACCTGATATCATCTATATTATACGGTGTCGTTTGATATACAAAATAATTAAGCCAATTTGAATAAAGCAGATTTGCATGTGCACGCCAAAGCATGGTCGGCTCATTTTCGGGATTGTCATCGGGAAAGTAGTTCTTCGGGACATCTATCGAAAGTCCCTTTTCTACATCTCTGAAATACTCTGTTGCAAGAGTCTCGCGGTCATACTCGGAGTGTCCTGTTATAAAGAATTGCCGTTCGCTCTTTGCGGTGACAATGTAAACACCTGCCTCTTCGGATTTGGCGAGTATCTCAAGCTCGGGGACATTGAGAATATCTGCCTCCGATACCTCGGTATGTCTTGAATGCGGCACATAAAAAACATCATCAAAGCCGCGGAGCAGCATTTTGTGCTTCTTCTCAGGCACAACAGAATGTGGGAAAACACCGAAAATCTTGTCGGGTACAGGATGCTTTTTGATACCGTAATGATAGTAAAGTCCTGCCTGAGCACCCCAACAGATATGGAAGGTAGAGGTAACATTACTCTTTGACCATTCCATTATCTCACAAAGCTCTTCCCAGTAGTCAACCTCTTCAAACTCCATGGTTTCAACGGGTGCACCTGTTATAATAAGACCATCGAATTTGCGATGCTTAAAATCATCAAAAGTGCCGTAGAATGTCTCAAGATGGCTCATTGAGGTGTTTTTTGACATATGGCTCTTTGTATGCATAAAGCCGGCGTTTACCTGAAGAGGTGAGTTACTGAGCATACGCAGAAGCTGAGTTTCTGTCGCGATTTTCGTTGGCATAAGGTTTAAAATAAGTATCTCAAGAGGACGGATATCCTGAGTAATTGCTCGGGTTTCCGTCATTACGAATATATTTTCGCCTCCCAGCGTCTCAATCGCGGGCAGATTGTTCTGAACCTTAATCGGCATAAATATCACACCTTAATATTTTTTAAAATAAGTATAACATATTGTTTCTGATTAGTAAAGCGAATTTTGCATATACTAATTTAAAAATATTTTAAGCGGAGTGAGAAAATGGACGAAAACAATTCTAAGAAAACCCCCTCGGTAGAGGATTCTATAAAAGAAATGGCAAGTATTGAGATAAACGGACGGACAGGAAGAATATACTGTCTGACAATCGTCGGCGAGATAGAGGGTCATATATGCTCGGCAGGAACCGTTAAGGCGACCAAGTACGAGCATGTAATCCCCGAACTTGTGAGGATTGAGGAGGATGAGAATATCGACGGGCTTTTAATTCTTTTAAACACCGTCGGCGGAGATGTAGAGGCAGGGCTTGCAATGGCGGAGCTTATAGCGAGTATGAAAAAGCCTACGGTGTCGGTTGTGCTCGGCGGAGGGCACAGCATCGGCGTACCGCTTGCAGTATCGGCAAAGCACTCACTTATCGTACCGTCTGCAACAATGACGGTTCACCCCATAAGAACAACGGGGACTTTAATCAGTGCTCCCCAGACCTTTGAGCAGATGACGAGAGTTCAGGACAGACTTATCAGCTTTGTGGTGCGAAATTCGGGAATTGCCGAAGGCGACCTTCGCGAGATGATGCTCGATTCGGGCAACATCTCAAACGATATAGGAACAGTCTTGTTTGGCGAGGAGGCTGTAGAGTGCGGACTTATTGATGAAGTGGGCGGAATTTCTGACGCGATAGAGCAGATTTACAGTATGGCAGAAACAAAAAACAACAAAAATTAAAAAAAATTTAAGAACCTACTTGACAGAACTGACAAATATCTGTATAATTGATAGGTAGAAATTTTTCACCTTGACATCTTAAGTTGCGACGATACTTGGAGGGAGGGTAGTACCATGGCTGAAGTCAGAGTAAAAGATAACGAATCATTAGATAGCGCGCTTCGTCGTTTCAAGCGTTCATGCGCTAAGGCAGGTGTTTTGTCAGAGGTAAGAAAGAGAGAACACTATGAAAAGCCCAGCGTAAAGCGTAAGAAAAAGTCAGAGGCTGCAAGAAAGCGTAAATTCAGATAAGAATTTATACGGCGAGGGGATTTCCTCGCCGTTTTTTCATACATCAGCAAAACAAGGAGGCATATTTTTATGTACGCAAAATTTGGTACGGCAGGCAACTGTGATGATTTTTATGATGCAGGCGGCAAGTCCGCGATGGAAATGCCCGAGTGGCTTAAAAAGAACGGTCTTGACTGCTACGAATATCAATGCGGCAGAGGTGTGAAAATCTCTGAGGATGCGGCAGGAGTATTGGGAGAGCGTGCCCGCGAGCATGGGATAATTCTCTCGGTTCATGCACCGTATTATATAAGTCTTTCATCGGTTGAGGAGCAAAAACGCCAAAACAGCGTTGAGTATATTCTCCAAACACTGAGAGCGGCAAAGGCTATGGGTGCAGACAGAATTGTAGTGCATTCAGGCTCATGCGGCAAAATCACAAGGAGAGAGGCACTCTCGCTTGCAACCGATACACTAAAGCAGGCAATATATGCCGCAGATGAACAGGGATATTCGGATATTCATATCTGCCCCGAGACGATGGGAAAGATAAATCAGCTTGGAACGGTAGAGGAGGTTATGGCACTCTGCTTAATCGACGAGAGACTGATTCCTACAATAGATTTCGGACATGTAAATTCAATGACGCTTGGCGGTCTCAAAAGCAAAGAGGCGGTCGAGGCGATTTTTGATACGATAGAAAATAAGCTTGGAGCCGAAAGAGCAAGGAGATTTCATGCTCATTACAGCAGAATAGAATATACAAATGCAGGGGAGAAAAAACACCACACCTATCAGGAGACAGAGTATGAGCCTGATTTTGATTTTATTGCAGAGGTTATGGCAGAGCGAAAAGCAGCACCGAGAATAATCTGCGAGTCGGCAGGAACCCAGACCCGTGATGCCGCCGCAATAAAAAAATTATATCTTGAAAAGCTGTAGTATTGCGGATTGGTTCGGCATTCCCTGTGCGGATTAGGAAAATCGTAGGGCGGGGGCTTGCTCCCGCCGTTTGGTTCAGTTTTCCGACGAACCGTTTTAAACATCTCAAATATTTTTATAAATTTTTGTTGAAATATAATATTCGTTGTGCTATACTAATTCAGATAGTAATTTTTTTGTTTTAAATTTAGAAAGAGGGTAGAAAAAAGTGAAAATCACTGTAACAAAGACAACCACTCCCAAGGAAAAACCGCAGATGGAAAATCTGCCTTTCGGTAAGTTTTTTTCCGACCATATGTTTGTTATGGATTATGAGGAGGGAAAGGGCTGGTACGATCCCAGGATTGTTCCGTATGGTCCCATAACACTTGACCCGTCTGCTATGGTATTCCATTACGCCCAGGAAATATTCGAGGGCTTAAAGGCATATAAATCAAAGGATGGGCAGGTTCGTCTTTTCCGTCCGTACAAGAATTTTGAGCGTATGAATCTCTCGGCTGACCGTCTTGCAATCCCCGAGATTGATGTTGATTTCTGCGTTGAGGCACTCAAACAGTTAGTTGAGCTTGACCGCGATTGGATTCCCGAGCAGGAGGGTGCGTCTTTATACATTCGTCCGTTCATTATTGCGACAGATGAATATTTGGGCGTTCGTCCGTCTGCTACTTACAAGTTTATGATTATCTGTTCGCCGAGCGGACTTTATTATCCCGAGGGTCTTGACCCCGTTAAGATTTATGTAGAGGATAAGTATGTAAGAACTGTCCGCGGTGCAACAGGCTTTACAAAGACGGGCGGTAACTATGCAAGCAGTATTAAAGCTCAGGTTATTGCACACGAGAGAGGTTATTCTCAGGTACTCTGGCTTGACGGCGTTGAGCAGAAGTATATCGAAGAGGTAGGCGCGATGAACATCTTCTTCAAGATTGACGGCGAGGTTGTTACACCGATGCTCAACGGCAGTATCCTTGGAGGTATTACCCGTATGTCGGCTATTGAACTGCTCAAAAAATGGGGTGTTCCCGTTTCCGAACGCAGAATTTCAATCGAAGAGGTTTATGAGGCACACAAGGCAGGCAAGCTTGAAGAATGCTTCGGCACAGGTACAGCGGCAATTATCTCACCCGTTGGTGAGCTTCGCTGGGCTGACCATGTGATGAAGATAAACGATAACAAGATAGGCGATATTACTCAGCGTATCTATGATACCATTACAGGTATTCAAAACGGTACCGTTTCCGACGAGGACGGCTGGGTTGTATGCGTGGATTAGTTTGATTTTAATTTTGTATACAAGGCACGCATTTTTGCGTGCCTTGTAAGATTGAGGAGAGAGTTATGCAAAGAGGCAGCGGAATACTTATGCACATTTCTTCACTTCCGTCACCGTACGGAATAGGAACATTGGGAGATGCTGCATATGAGTTTGTAGATTTTCTTAAAGCGGCAGGACAAAAATATTGGCAGGTATTGCCTATATCGCCGACGGGATACGGGGATTCGCCGTATCAGTCGTATTCTACCTTTGCGGGCAATCCGTACTTTATTGATTTTGAGGAACTGACAAGGTTGGGAAACCTCAGTCCCGATGAATACAAAAATCTGTATTGGGGAAAGGCTTGCGATAAGGTAGACTACGAGGCAATTTCCCAAAACAAAATCAAGGTTTTAAGGGCAGCATACCTTGCCGACAGAGATGCTATGCGCGATAAGCTCCATGCGTTCAGAGCGGAAGAGTCGTACTGGATTGAAAATTACGCTATGTTTATGGCACTCAAGGGTGAGAATGACGGTCTTCCGTATTGGGAGTGGAGCGAGGAGCTAAAGCTTAGAAAACCCGAGGCAATGGCGGAGGCGTTTAACCGTCTCTCTGAAGAGCTTGAATTTTGGGTATATGTTCAGTACAGATTTTTTGAGCAATGGAACAAGCTGAGAGTTTACGCAAACGAAAACGGAATAAAGATAATCGGTGATATTCCCATATATGTGGCAGAGGACAGTGCAGATGCGTGGGCGCGGAGTGATGTTCTTTGGCTTGATGAAAACCGCAGACCCGTAAGGGTTGCAGGCTGTCCGCCCGATTATTTTTCGCCAAAGGGTCAGCTTTGGGGAAACCCCTTGTATAATTGGGATTACTTAAAGGAAACAAATTACGAGTGGTGGGTTCTGAGAGTAAAGGCAACCCTCAAGGTTTGTGATATTGTGAGGATTGACCACTTCAGAGCATTTTCCGCGTACTACGCAATTCCGTTCGGCAACGAGGACGCGGTCGAGGGTGAATGGCTGGAGGGTGCAGGCATACATTTCTTTGATGTTTTAAAGGCTGAGCTTGGCGGAAATCCCCCGATAATCGCTGAGGATTTGGGACTTATGGATGATGGAGTGAGAAATCTTTTAAAAGCCACGAAGTTCCCCGGAATGAAGGTATTGCAGTTTGCATTTGACCCGAGAGGCGACAGTGATTATCTGCCGCATAAATATGACAAAAACTGTGTTGCATACATAGGTACACACGACAATGATACTCTGCTTGGCTGGTACAACAGCGATGGCGAGAGCGTACAGAAGTTTGCAAAGGAATATCTGAGGTTTGATAGGGATGTAACCGAAGGATTTTTTGCAGGACTTATGTCATCGGTTGCAGATGTTGCGATTGTAACGATGCAGGATATATTAAAGCTTGATGAAACTGCAAGAATGAATACGCCGGGTGTCATGGGCGGAAACTGGCAGTGGCGGCTGAAAAATAATTCTGTGTTTACGGACGATACCGCTAAAAAGTTAGCGGCAGTTACGCGTCGCTACGGCAGATAAATTTTGCATTAAGGAGGTATAGACCGTGATAATGATTGACGGAGTGGTAGAAGCAATTATATACGAAAACCCCGAGAACGGCTATACCGTTTGTGATGTGGCAAGTGCAGGGCAGCTTATAACCATGACGGGGTATATGCCGAATTTGAGCGAGGGTGAGAGGATAGAGGCTCACGGCGATTGGGTTACACATATGGAGTACGGAGACCAGTTTAAGGTTGAGTACTACGAGAGGCATATGCCCTCAACCGAGAGCGAGATTGAAAAATATCTTGCGTCGGGACTTCTGCCCGGGATAGGCAAGGCAACGGCTAAAAAGATTGTGCAGAGGTTTGGGGCAGAGGCTCTTGATGTGATAGAAAAAGAACCCGACAGACTTCTTCAAATATCGGGACTTACCAAGAAAAAGGTTGACGAGATTTACAAAAAGTACACCGAGCTTATAGGAATGAGAGAGGTTATAATGTTTTTCCAGAGGTTCGGAATATCTCCCTCATCTGCGGTTCGGGCGTATCAGGCGTTTGGAAGTAACACTGTGGCTGCAGTCCGAAAAAATCCGTATATTCTGGCAGAGAGGATTGACGGAATAACCTTTACAACTGCCGACAGTATCGCAACAGAATTAGGATTTGCTAAAAATTCGTTTGAGCGGGTGTCCTGCGGAATAAAATTTTTGCTCCGCCAAATCGGATATTTGAACGGGCATACATTTCTGCCGCGGTATTCGCTTACAGGTCATGCGGCGCAAACGCTTGATACCGAGAAAGAAGTTATAGAAAATGTCATATCGGATATGCTTATCTCGGAGGAGATAATTCAGATAAATATGGGCGAGTATGATGCCATATACCTTGACGAATATTACAAGGCGGAAAAGCGTGTGGCACAGCGGCTTATTGAGATGTCGGAGATTATATTTGACATAGACAAAGATAAAACCGATGCCATGATAGAGGATGTGGAACGGAAATACGGAATACTGTTTGCCGAGGCTCAGCTTGATGCGGTAAGGAGCGTTTTTCAAAATTCAGCAATGGTTATTACGGGTGGTCCTGGAACGGGAAAAACCACTATAATCCGTGCAATAATAGAACTGATGGAGCGGTTTTCAAAAAGAGTTATGCTGACCGCCCCGACGGGCAGAGCGGCGAAAAGAATGTCGGAGCTTTGCGGTATGGAGGCAAAGACTATCCATCGTCTGCTTGAGATTACCCCCGGGGAAAACGAGGTCGGTAACAGATTTGCAAGAAACGAAAACAACAAGCTTGACTGTGATGTGCTGATAGTAGATGAGATGTCCATGGTGGACATATTGCTTATGGACAGCCTGCTCTCGGCTCTGCCGAGAGGTGCGAGGATTGTTCTTGTGGGAGATGCCGACCAGCTTCCGTCTGTCGGTGCGGGCAATGTCTTAAAGGATATTATCGAAAGTGATACGCTGACCTGCATTAAGCTCAGCGAAATTTTCAGACAGGCAAGAGAGAGCATGATTGTTGTAAACGCTCACAGAATAAATCACGGAGAGATGCCGCACATAAATGATGCGGATAATGACTTTTTCCTTGTGACACGCGATGACCCGATGGAGCTTCCTGAGACGATTGCGGATTTGTGTGCACGCAGACTGCCGAGAAAATACGGGTTTAACGGAATTTCACAAATACAGGTGCTAACGCCGACAAGAAAATCGCTTATAGGCGTTGTCAACCTGAACGCGGTTTTGCAGGACAGGCTGAACCCTGCATCGCCCGACAAGGCGGAGTATATGACAAACAAATGCGTATACAGACTTGGCGACAAGGTTATGCAGATTAAGAATAACTATCAGCTCGAGTGGGAGCGGCTTGACGGCTCCGAGACGGGTCAGGGTGTGTTTAACGGTGATGTCGGTTTTATATCAGAGATAAACAAGTCTAAACAAAAAATGACAGTTATCTATGACGATAGAGCGGCAGTATATGATTTTATGCTCCTTGATGAACTGGAGCTTGCTTATGCGGCAACCGTTCATAAAAGTCAGGGAAGTGAGTTCGACGCGGTAATTATGCCAATGTGCGAGACACACAAGCTTTTAATGACGAGAAACCTTTTGTATACTGCAATAACAAGAGCCAAAAAGCTTGTTGTACTGGTCGGGCAGGAGGAAGTCATAAAGACTTATGTTGACAACGATAATATACAGCGGCGGTTTTCGGGACTTAAAAACAAAATGCAGATTTTTTGATAGGAGAATAAGGATATGGAATACTTTGCAATGCCATTGCAAAACTTAATAGAGGAATTTGAAAAACTGCCGGGCATCGGCAGTAAAACAGCACAGAGGCTTGCCTTTCATGTGCTCAATCAGCCTATGGAAAAGGCAAAGAAATTTGCAGATGCCATAATCTGTGCAAAGGAAAAGCTTTGCTATTGCTCAGTTTGTCAGAATCTGTCAGACAAAGAGGTATGCTCAATATGTGACAGTCCCACCCGTGACAAGAGCGTTATCTGTGTGGTGGAAAGTCCGAGAGATGTAATACAGATAGAACGCACAAACGAATTTTCAGGTGTTTATCATGTTCTGCACGGAGCGATTTCTCCTATGGACAATATAGGTCCCGACGATATCCGCATTAAGGAGCTTGTTGCAAGAATTGGCTCGGGTGAGGTAAGAGAGGTTATTATGGCAACCAATCCCA
>JAZUCQ010000088.1:0-11923 GCA_045639145.1 Clostridia bacterium
AATACCGGTTGAGGTGATGTGAGTGAACGGGAAAAATAAAAAGAAAAGCTCCCTGTTTGAAAAAAGGAATTTGATAGTTACAGCGATGGCGGCAATATTTGTTGTGCTTGTTGCTCTTATTATGAGTACACTGCTGCCCAAGGAAGAAGAAAGCTCCTTTGACAGCGCCGCATGGCAGGAGGCTGTACGGGAGGCTGAAAAGTCTATCGAAAAATCCATAGAAGAAGAGAGCGGACTTGTGAGTGTTTATGATGATGAGGCTGTGGCGGCAGCCGCAGATGCCCTGCCTGAAAATCAGGGAACAGTCGAAGAAAATCGGGACAGTTCAGGCAACGAGGCAGCTAAAGCACCCAACACATTAAGCTTTGCCGCGCCCGTTGGCGGAGCGGTCCTTAAGGATTACTCGGGTGATGAATTGGTTTACTCTGAGACAATGCAAGACTATCGAAGTCACAACGGCATTGACTTTGCGGCCGAGGAGGGGACAGATGTTCTTGCGGCCGCGGACGGCATGGTTGAGGCGGTAACGGATAATTCGATGCTTGGAACAACGGTTATAATTCTGCACAGCGGAGGAGTACGCAGTATATATTCAAACCTTGCGGATAATATCCACACAGCAATCGGTGATAATGTTGCCAAGGGAGCGGTTATAGGCAAGGTTGGAAACACCGCGGCAGAGGAGGTCTCAGACGCGGCACATCTGCATTTTGAGATGAGCCTTAACGAAGAAACTGTAAATCCGCATGATTATTTAAATACAGGCGGGACAGATGAATAAAAAATTTTAAAAAAACTGTTGACAAAGTAAAAATTATATGATAATATATTCGGGTAAAGCAGAAGCTTGCCGCTTCTCCCCTTAGCTTTGAGGCAAAAGGGAATTATCATTTAATTTAATTTTACGGATGATTTGCGGCTGCTTTTGCGCAGCCGTTTTTTGTTGCGGCAAAGACTTTTGGAGGTGTTTTAAATAGCAAAGCAGGATTTAATGATTAACGAAGAAATCAGAGACAAGGAAGTTCGTCTGATTGGTTCCGAAGGGGAACAACTCGGCATTGTTTCTGCGGCTGAGGCACAAAAGCTTGCTGATGAGAAAAATCTTGATTTAGTTAAGATTGCACCTCAGGCAAAACCGCCTGTGTGCAGAATTATGGACTATGGCAAGCACAAGTTTGAGATAGCCAAGAGAGAGAAGGAAAACCGTAAAAATCAAAAGGTCAGCAATATAAAAGAGGTAAGACTTACCCCGAACATTGATGACCATGATTTTAACACAAAGCTCAATCAGGCTGTTAAATTCCTTAAATCCGGTGACAAGGTTAAGGTTTCGGTTCGTTTCCGTGGCCGTGAGATTACTCACAGCTCACTCGGACGGGATTTGCTTGTTCGGTTCCGTGACGGAGTCGGCGAGGTTGGAGCATCAGATAAGGATATCAAGCTTGAGGGCAGAAATATGGCAATGGTTCTGTCACCAAAGAAGGCATAGCATGTGTGCCGGTCGGAAAACCGACTTTTAAAATTCCAAAAGGTTAAATAGTACAGTATTATGGAAGGAGAGAAATATTATGCCTAAAATTAAAACTCACAAGGGAGCAGCTAAGCGTTTTGGTCTTACCAAGAGCGGTAAGGTTAAGAGAGCAAAGGCTTTCAGAAGCCACATTCTTAACAAGAAGACAACAAAGAGAAAAAGACAGCTCAGAAAGGGCGGTTACCTTTCAGCTGCAAACGAGGCAACAATCAAGAGTATGATGCCGTACAAATAAATCGTTGTGATTTATTGATTTTAAATTGATTTGAGAGAGGAGAACACAAAATGGCAAGAGTAAAGGGCGCTATGAAAACACGCGCAAGACATAAAAAAATCCTGAAGCTTGCAAAGGGTTACAGAGGAGCAAAGAGTAAGCTCTTCAGAACTGCAAATCAGGCAGTTATGAAATCATTGGCTTATGCATACAGAGACAGAAAGGCAAAGAAGAGAGAGTTCAGACAGCTTTGGATTGCTCGTATCAATGCGGCTGCTCGTATGAACGGCATCAGCTACAGCAAATTTATGAACGGTCTTAAGAACAAGGGTATCGAGATTAACAGAAAGATGCTTGCTGAAATCGCTGTTTCTGATCCCGAGGCATTCAAGAGCCTTGTAGACCAGGTTAAATAATATAGTAACTTTAAAAGATTCTTCCGTCGTATATTGCGCCTGTGAGGAATCTTTTGTATATTAAACATAAGCATAGGGAAGCACTCCCTGTGCTTTGCAAATGAGTTAAATTATATACAGAGTAGGTATCTATGCGTTGAATTGGGGAGTACTTTTCCTTAAGCAAAAGTGCCGTTTGCACAGGGAGTTGGCAGGCGGACGAAGAGCAGTATGACTGCCGCGGTATAGGTATCGCATCCCGCTGTTATACACAACGAAATACCTCTTTTTGCTGTGTTGACGGTGCAGGACAGCTTTGATTTGTAGGAGGTATTTTTTATGCAAAGCATTTCTGCAGGCTTTGATGGTGCTATGGATCCGGCAAAATCTTATTTTGCCGCACTGATTGAGCCGTTAAAAAGTTTTTTTGATATTTTTTCCATGTTTTGGGTAGGAGTTTTACTGATTTCGGCAGTTTTTCTTATAATGCTTATCATTGCATTGATAGGATATGGTTCTGAGTTTACAGGGATTATAAAAAAAACAAATACTATTGCGGTTTGTGCAATGCTGATTGCAATAAACGCTGTTTTGGGACTTTATACCCCTGTCCTCAGCAGCTATTTAAAGATTGAGTTCGGGTTTATTACAATGCCTGTTGCTTCCATGCTGTTCGGTCCCGTTATGGGCTGTATTGTGGGAATGATTCAGGATATAGTCGGACTTATAATGAAGCCGACAGGGGGACTTTTGTTTACGCTTACATTGACGGACGGTATTACGGGTATGATATATGCAGCATTTCTTTATAAAAAGCCGCTTAAGCTTGCGAGAGTTTTTGCGGCACAGCTTATAATTGTTACCGCGGTTAATATGCTGCTGAACTCAATAGCGCTTGCCCCGACGGTCGGCAGCGGTCTTATTGGGATTCTTCCGTCACGCGTGATAAAAAATATCATATTGCTGCCGATACAGACGGCTATTGCTTATGCAATCCTAAAGGCGGTAGATATAAGGGCGAAAACCCGACTTAAAACCGCTGATTAAATTTAAGGAGTATCTCCATGGTGAATAAGATTACGAGTCGTGATAACAAACTTTTAAAGACGGTCAGGTCTCTTCATAAAAAGAAGGGGCGTGAGCAGACAGGTCTTTATTTTGCTGAGGGCGTGCGGCTTGTGGACGAAGCTCTTTTGCATATACGGGGAGCGGTTAAATACCTGCTTGTATCAGACAGCTTTGCATACAAAAATGAGAATAAAATACACGATACTGAGCAAACAGGCATTGACATATATATTTTACCTGACAAGCTTTTTGACGAGATTTGTGACACTCAGACACCGCAAGGTATTGCTGCCGTAATTGAGATGCAAAAGATATATACTGATAATTTCAGCGGTGTGGAATATGCCCTTATACTTGACGGCATTGCAGAACCCGGAAATATGGGAACAATTATTCGTACTGCGGAGGCGGCAGGCATTGAACTCATTCTTCTTATGGAGGGTTGTACCGATATATACAGCCCCAAGGTTGTAAGGTCAGCTATGGGTTCGCTGTTTAGAATGAAATTTTTACATACCGATTACACGGCGGTTGAACAATTAAAAGAAAACGGATTTTTCATTGCGGCAACAGCGCTTGAGAATTCGCAGCCGATAGAGAATGTAAAAATAAGCGGATGCCGTGCGGTAGTAATCGGAAATGAAGCGCACGGAGTATCGCAGCGTATAACAGAGCTTTGCGATATGGCGGTCAGAATTGATATGAAGGGGAAGGTCGAATCCCTGAATGCTGCAGTTGCAGCAGGAATTTCGATGTATATGCTAAGACCGTAAGAGGGTGTTTTTGATGTACGATGATGAGCTTTTATACAAGCTGTGGTTGAGTATTGCGTGCAATCATGACCCAAAGCTTACGCAAAAATGTATAAGCGGATACGGAAGTGCAGAAGAGATATATAAATCAGATAAACCGTTTAAAGGTCTCATTCCCGGAATGAGACTTTCGCGTGCTTTGAAGGCGCGGCGAAGTCTTGACCGAGCAAGAGAGCTTTGTGAATATTGTGCTGAAAACGCGATTACCATAATCCCAATAGGAGACAAGCGTTATCCCAAACGCCTCTCTCAGGTGTATGCGCCGCCGCAGATTTTGTATGTAAAGGGCGAACTTCCCGATATTGACAACCTTGTTTGTGTTACGGTTGTAGGGGCGAGGGATTGCAGTGAGTTCGGACGCGGCTTTGCAAATGAGTTGGCGAGCGAGCTTACAAAGAGCGGTATTATGATAGTGAGCGGAATGGCAAACGGTATTGACTCGGCAGCGCACATTGGTGCATTGAGTGTTGGCGGCAAAACGGTTGCTGCTTTGGCAGGCGGTGTAGATGTTATTTATCCAAAGGGTAATTCTATACTGTATAATCATATAATAGAAAACGGAGCTGTTATTTCTGAGAGACCGCCGGGCACAGTCGGAAAAGGAAGCTTTTACAGGGAGCGAAACAGAATACTTGTAGGATTGTCTGTCGGTGTTGTTATAGTTGAGGGTGCATTATCCGGCGGAACAAAGCTTACTGCAACATGGGCAACAGATGAAAACCGTGATTTGTATGCAGTTCCGGGAAGACCGGGCGACAAGGGTGCGGAGCTTCCCAATCGCTTGATAAAGGATAATGCAAAACTTATAACATCAGCTGAAGATGTTATATCTGAATACATATCCGTATATGCAGACAAACTGAAATGCGGAATGGATTTGATTGACAAAGAAAAGGGTTTTACCGCGGCAGGTTCAAATGCTGCAGCACCCTGTGAAATACCAAAAGAGAAGAGAATGGATTTAAGCGGTCTTGATGCAGGGCAGAGAAAGGTTATGGAATATCTGTATCAGCATGGAGAAGATGTGCATATTGATGAGATATCAAGAGAATGCGGAATATCCGCCGCAGAGTTGGGTACTATTATTATCGGTCTGCTTATGATAAGAGCGATAAAGGAATATCCGGGCGAATATTATTCTGCAAACAGAGATTGACTTGATTTATACAATTTATATTGAAAAGCTAAAGTAAAATTGATTTCAGGAGGAGAAGTTTATGGCCGAGAAGAAGGCAGGTAAACGCACTGCTGCAAAAAAGAAACTGGTTATAGTGGAGTCGCCTACCAAGGTGGACTCTGTAAAAAAATATTTAGGCAGCGGATATGACATACAGGCTACCATGGGGCATGTTCGCGACCTTCCGAAAAGTGCTATCGGGGTTGAGATTGAAAATGATTTTGAACCTAAATATATAACAATCAGAGGTAAGGGAGACCTTATCGCCAAATTAAAGAAGAAGGCAAAGAACGCATCAAAGGTTTATCTCGCAACTGACCCTGACCGCGAGGGAGAGGCTATTTCGTGGCATTTATCGAATGTTCTCGGAATTGACCCTGAAAGTGATTGCCGTATTACCTTTAACGAGGTAACAAAGGATGTTGTGCGCGAGGCGGTCAAAGAGGCGCGTCCGATAGATATGAATTTGGTTGACGCACAGCAGACAAGAAGAGTTCTTGACAGAATAGTGGGATATCAGATAAGTCCCCTGCTTTGGAAGAAAATAAAAAAGGGACTTAGTGCAGGGCGTGTTCAGTCTGTTGTTGTAAAGATGATTGTCGACCGTGAACGCGAGATTGATGCATTTGACCCAAAGGAATATTGGTCAATCGACTTAAAGCTGACCAACGATAAGGGGAAGCTCCCTTTTAAAGCGAAGTTTCACGGAAGTGCCGATGGTAAAAAGATTGCACTCGGAAACGCTGAAAAGACAATGGAGATTGTCGAGGTGTTAAAGTCTGCTGATTACACGGTTAGCAGTATCACCCGTAAGGAGACAAAGCGTAAGAGTGCACCGCCGTTTACTACAAGTACCCTCCAGCAGGAAGCGTCAAGAAAGCTGAACTTTACTTCAAGACGAACAATGATGGCGGCACAGCAGCTTTATGAGATGGGTTACATCACATATATGAGAACCGACTCGCTCAGAATTTCGGCGGTTGCACAGGCAGAGGCGAGAGAGTATATAGCAAATGCCTACGGAGATGTTTACCTGCCAAGGACACCTAAGCAGTATAAGGCAAAAAAGAGTGCTCAGGATGCACACGAGGCTATAAGACCTACAAGCGTTTCGGTAAACCCTGATGCAGTTAAGGACAAACTCAAGCCTGATTTATTTAAGCTTTACCGCCTGATATGGCAGAGATTTATGGCGAGCCAGATGGCAGATGCCGTAATTGATATGGTATCTGTTGATATAACGGCAGATAAGTACCTTGTAAGGGCATCAGGCAGCGAGGTAAAATTTGCAGGTTTTACAACCCTTTATGTTGAGGGCAAGGACGAGGATGAAGAAAAGACATCAAAGCTCCCGACGCTCTCTGAAAATCAAAAGCTGTTGCTTGCAGCGATTGACCCTCAGCAGCATTTCACACAGCCGCCTCCAAGATACACCGAGGCATCACTTGTCAAGGCAATGGAGGAAGAGGGTATCGGCAGACCGAGTACCTATGCACCGACGATTGCTACAATTACGGCAAGAGGCTATGTGGCAAGAGAGGGCAAATCCATATACCCGACCGAGCTTGGAATTATCGTTACGGATGTAATGAAGGAGCATTTTGAGGATATAGTCGATGTTGATTTTACCGCCAATATGGAAGATGAAATCGAGAATGTTGCAAGCGGTGAGGTTTCGTGGAAGAGTATAATCAGAGATTTTTACGAACCGTTTGAAAAGACACTCAAAGAAGCGGAAGAAAAAATCGGAGATATAGAGATAAAGGACGAGGTTTCGGATATTCCGTGCGATAAGTGCGGAAGAATGATGGTATACAAGCAGGGCAGGTTTGGTAAGTTCTTAGCTTGTCCCGGCTTCCCAGAATGCCGTAACACCAAGGCTATTGTACAAACACTTGATGCAAAATGTCCCAAGTGTGGCGGCACGGTATCAATCCGTAAGTCCAAAAAGGGAGTTGTGTTCTATACATGTGACAACAGCCCCGAATGTGACTTTATTTCGTGGAGTGAGCCTACGAACGAAAAGTGTCCTAAATGCGGCTCTGTGTTGATGAAGTCAAGAGCGTTCCGCGGCAGAGGACCTGTTGTTTATAAGTGCTTTAATGAAGAATGCGATTTTGAAAAGAAAAATAAATAGTCAAAAGGCGATGCAATGCATCGCCTTTTGTATATTATTCAATATTTAAAAATCCGCGTTCGGTTTCGTGCTTTTTGTCTCGTGCCATAAGGTTTGGAATAGCGTTACATACGGGCATACCTTCAAACAAAACCTTGTATGCCTCATTTACAATCGGCATTTCAACTCCAAGCTTGTCCGCAAGCTCCTTTGCAACACGGCATGTCTTTACACCCTCTACAACCATTTTAACTTCGCGGGTTGCCTCTTCGCAGGATTTGCCCTGACCGATTAAGATACCTGCCCTACGGTTTCTTGAATGCATACTTGTGCAGGTAACTATAAGGTCGCCCATACCCGACAGCCCATGGAAGGTCTCGGGTATTGCACCCATTGCGGTGCCGAGACGCGAAATCTCAACAATTCCGCGTGTTATGAGTGCCGCCTTTGTGTTATCGCCAAGCTTTAAGCCGTCAAGAATACCTGCACAAAGTGCAATTACATTTTTAAGCGAGCCGCCAAGTTCAACGCCAAGCATATCGGGGTTCGTGTAAATGCGGAATTTGGGGTTCATAATAATATCCTGTATCTTGTTTGCAATCGCTTCGCTTTTGGCGGCAACAACATTTGTTGACGGTATTCCGCGGGATACCTCTTCGGCATGACTGGGTCCTGACATAACAGCGATTTCGCATTCAGGAAGCTCCTCTTCAAGCACCTGAGACAGAGTTTGATATGTGCCCTCTTCAAGTCCCTTTGAGATATTAAGTATAAGCTGTCCCTTTGATACATACGGAGCAAGCTGTCTGACCGTTGTACGCATAGCATGTGACGGAACGGCTGTTATAATAATATCGGCACTTCCGCAGTCCGAAATATCTGATGTAAATTTAACCGAGTCGGGAATAGTTACTCCGGGTAGAAACGGTTTGTTTTCCCGATATTTTTTAAGGTCGATGCTCTCTTGCTCCATGTAAGACCAAAGCAGTATATCGTGACCGCTGTTTGCCAGCATGACTGCAACGGCTGTACCCCAACTGCCTGAACCTATGATATTTATTCTTGACATAGTAATTTCCTTTCGTAGTTTACTTTTTGTCGGTGACCTTGCTTTCGGTACCCTTTATCAGTCTTGCTATATTTGACCTGTGACGGTAGATTGCAAGGAGTGCAAGAAACACAGTAAATACAACATATGCAATATCGTCACGCTTAAAGATAAGTGCAAATACGATAAATAACAGCGAGCCTAAAACGCTGCCGAGTGACACCAATCTTGTAATTATCATAACCGCTATTGAGATAATGAAAACCGCCAACGCAATTTTCCAATCCGCAAAAAACAGTGATGTAATCGAAACGAGTATACCCTTTCCGCCCTTGAAGTTAAAATAGAGGGGGAAGTTATGACCAAATGTAACGCCGATGCCTGCAGCATAAATCGCAAGCTTTGTGTTTTCTGCACCGAGCGGTGAGAATTTTGCCAAAAGAATTGCGCCGACACAGCAGATAACAGCTTTTAAGCAGTCACCGAGAGTTACAAATAAAGCAGCCAGCTTTCCGTAGGTTCTGAGAGCATTTGTTGCGCCTGCGTTGCCGCTTCCGTGAGAACGGATATCATCACCTGACATAATGCGTCCTACTAATATAGCGGAGCTTACACTTCCTATAAGATATGATACTGCAAAGCAAATTATTAATAGAAATATTGTCATTTTTAATCAAGCCTTTCTTTGGTATAATTTTAGGGTTTGGATTTTTCGCGTACTATAAATTTAATCGGAGTTCCTTCAAATCCAAAGCGTGCTCTGAGCTGATTTTCCAGATACCTTATATATGAATAATGAGCAAGCTCGGCATTGTTTACAAACAGAACAAAGGTCGGCGGCTTTACGGATGCCTGAGTAGCATAGTAAATTTTAAGACGCTTACCCTTATCCGACGGAGGCTGAACCATAGCGATTGCCTCATTGATAACATCGTTTAAAAGTCCTGTTGAGATACGCTTTTGGTTTTGCTCACGCACAGAATTTATCATATCAAACAGAGAGTCAACTCTCTGTCCTGTCTTTGCAGAGATAAATACAGAGGGTGCGTACATCATAAAGTTAAAACCCTCTTTTATCCGTGTCTGAAAATCCTTCATTGTATTGGTTTCTTTTTCTACAATGTCCCACTTGTTGACAACAATAATGCTTGCTTTTCCGTTATCGTGGGCATAGCCTGCAATCTTTGTATCCTGCTCTGTTACACCCTCGGTTGCATCTATAAGGATAAGGCAGACATCTGCACGGTCCACCGCAGAGAGTGCACGGACTACGCTGTATCTTTCGACATCCTCGCTTATCTTGCCGCGTTTTCTCATACCTGCGGTGTCGATAAAGATATACTTCTGTCCGTTATGCTCGTATGAGCTGTCAATGGCATCACGGGTTGTGCCTGCTACATTGCTGACAATAACTCTCTCCTCACCTAAAATTCTGTTGACGAGTGAGGATTTGCCTGCGTTTGGCTTGCCTATTACCGCAACATGAATAGCGTCAGTATCCTCCTCAGTATCAGTGTCTTCAGGAAAATATGAGATAACCTCATCTAAAAGGTCGCCAACGCCAAGCCCGTGAACCGACGAAATGGGGAAAGGGTCGCCTACACCGAGATTGTAGAACTCATACATTTCCATAGGTGGGTTTCCGGGAGCGTCTACCTTGTTGCAAACAAGGATTACGGGTTTTCCGCATTTTTGCAGAATAGCCGCAACATCATTATCTGCGGCGGTCATACCCTCTTTTATGTTTACCATAAAGAGAATTACAGACGCCATATCTATCGCAAGGTTTGCCTGATTTCGCATCTGAACAAGTATCTCGTCATTTTTGGATGGCTCTATACCGCCCGTATCAATTAATGTAAATTCCCTGCCAACCCATTCGGCATCGGCATAAATTCTGTCACGGGTAATACCGGGAGTGTCCTCTACGATTGATATTCGCTTGCCCGTGATTTTGTTAAAAAGAGTAGACTTTCCTACATTCGGTCTGCCCACTATCGCAACAATCGGTTTCATAATTTTCTCCGTTTCTTATAATAGTTTATCTCAAAAGTGCGTCTAAAAGCTCAAAGCCGTCATTCTCTATTGTCTTGACCTTTACATTGAGTGCCTTTTCGATGTCCGACACGGTTATGTTGTCAAGAAGTACATTCTCGCCATGTCTCAGCATTGAAGAGGAGAGCAGAAGCGTGTCGCCCAAATCCTTATCCTTTAGCTGATTTATTATATCCGCACCCGTCAAAAGTCCGCTGACAGTAATATTTGTGCCGAAGAACTTGTTTTCTATCGGTATGAGCGAAATCATGTCCCCGTCAAGCTTTTCTACCAGTGATTTTATTACGGGGTATGCACAAAAGCCTGTAGCTACGGTTTTTCTGTGCTTTGGCTTTCGGTTCTTTTCAAAGCTGAGTGCGTCCTCAAATTCAGACACAAGAGAGGCACAAAGTCCGACTCCGTTTTCAATTTGCGGAAAGCCGTCATAATCGTCAAAGTCGGGGAAGGGAACCTCTGCGGTTAAGTAAAATTCATCACCGAGGTATATGAGATTATATCCTCTCTCGGCACGGAATTTTTCCTGCCATTTAGAGACCTGCTCTATTACAGCTTTGGCAGATTTCTTGTCAAAGCCCCAAAGCTCAGCGAGACCGTCTCTGTGGTCTGTAAGTCCGACGGGGACTATTGACACGCTCTCTACGCTGTCGCCGAGTGCCGCAAGGTCTGAAATCGTTCTGTCAAGTTCGCTCCCGTCATTGTAGCCGGGGCATAGCACAATCTGTGCGTTGATATTAAGTCCGCCGTCTGAGAGACGCTTTAAGTAATCATTGATTTTCCATGCAAATTTGTTGCTCAGCATTTTGCATCTAAGCTCGGGGTTGGTGGTATGCACCGAGATGTTTATTCTCGGGATATCATAACGGATAATTCGGTCAACATCTTCGTCTGTCATGTTCGTCATGCTGACATAGTTGCCCTGAAGAAAGGATAATCTGTAATCATCGTCTTTAAAGTAGCAGGTGTCCCTCATGCCGTCGGGAAGCTGGTCAATAAAGCAGAATACGCACTTGTTTCGGCAGGAGCGGGGTTCGTCAATTAAAAGAGTTTCAAAGCTTATGCCGAGAGGCTCAAAATCCTCATTAATAATCTCTGCCGTTTTATGCTCAAGCTCTATTACAATTTCCTCAGCGGAGGAGGCGTACATATAATCAAGGTAATCGTTTATTTCGATATTATTAATCTTAAGAATTATATCATCGGGGCAAATTCCTGCAAGGTCTGCAAGACTGCCTTTTTCGACTTGTGTAATTTTTGCCGCCATAGCCGCGTCTCCTTTGCTGAGCATACAATAATCTATTCAATAGTATAACATATAATTTTAAAGTTTACAAGCACTTAACAAATATTCCGGAAAAATTTTACACAATAAAAATGAATATTCTAAAAAATATTGCCAAAACCTCTTGATAATTTTGGTAAAGTAGGTTACAATGATAGATATATGATTACAATCAGCTCCGCTGTGCGGAGAGATAAAAAATATAGTATTTGGAGGAATTTCAAATGA
>JAZUCQ010000089.1:0-12473 GCA_045639145.1 Clostridia bacterium
AAACATCTGCAAACGGAAGAGCAAAAGTCTCGCCCTCGGTTGCGTCTATCGCGTTAAGCTTGCACACGATTTTTGTAAATTCCGCTCTCGTTATTCCGTCATCAAGCCTTAAATTGCCGTCGGGGTCGCCCTGAATTATTCCATAATCTTTAAGCTGATTTACCGAATCATCATACTCGGCAAACACTGCGGAGCAACCGCAAATCATTACAACTGATAAAATTGCTGAAAAAATTCTTTTCGTTCTCATAAATACCAATCTCCTTTGTATAATTATAAAATTGTGATATAACATATCACCTGAGGATATTATAACATATATTTCCTGAAAATGCAATACATTTGTTATGCATACATACAAAATATAATTATATACAATTGTATTGCAGGGGTGATGTTATGAAAAAATTTAAAATTCCTTCAATTCCGCCGACAACAAATAAGTGTATTCGGTTTCCGAATGATATAATCGAGGATGTGGAAAAAGCGATAGAGGGTAAGAACTGTACTTTTACTGCATTTGTTGTCGAGGCGGTAAGGGTTGCTCTTGAAAATATAGAAGAGTAGGCAGGGGTTTTTAAACAGTGCCTATTAAGGTCGCGGTGAATTTTGCTGCGGCCTTTCTTTGTAATTAAAACATCTTTCCTTGAATATAAATATACATAATAACAGTTTGAGGAGAGAGGAAAAATGGAAGAGAACAGAAACCACAAGGTAGTGCTTGAAAATCGTGAAAGGCTTACGGTAGGCGCAGTTGAAGATGTTGAGAGCTTTGATGACGAAAAGGTTGTTGTAATAACCGATATGGGAACAATGACAGTGACGGGCGGAGATTTCCGCATAAGCCGATTGAATGTTGATGACGGCGAGCTTGTAATTGAGGGCGAGATTGACGAGATAGCATACAGCGATACGATAAGGTCGGAGCAGGGCGGCGGATTTTTCGGCAGACTTTTCAAATAGAGGCTTTGCGGAGGTGGTATTATGGAAGTAAGGTACGGTCCGTATCCATGGTATTTTTTGTGGTCATTTGTGCTCGGGGTGGCACTTGCTGCTGTATATGATTTGCTGAGGCTGTCGAGGCGGATAATCAAAACAAGTGATTTAATAGTTAATCTTGAGGACATACTGTTTCTGCTTGTGTCAGGGGTCACGGTTCTGGCATCTGCGTACATTAATAATAACGGAGAGTTGAGGGCGTACGGATTTTTGGGCACGGTACTTGGGTTTGTTGTATATCGGCTTTTGTTTGGCATGAGAATTGTAGATTTGCTGGCGCTTATATATAACGCATTAAAGACGATTGTATGCAAGGTGGTTGGTATAATACTTTTGCCCGTGCGTGCAATAATCAAAATAACGGGCAAGCCGATATTTGTCACAATAGGGACTAAGGCAAAGAATATCAGGGGCAAAATTGCACTAAAATTCGCGAAAAGACAGGAATAATTATTGATGTAAATTATGTTTGCGGTCATTGACAAATTAGTTGCTATGATATATAATAATCATATAATGCATATCTTGTATAGTTTTTCAAGAGATGCATTGATGCAATGGCTGTGAAAGGAATGAGCGGACATTGAAAAAGGTACGCAGAAAAACAAAAAAGACCGCGATAGGGCGGCAAAACATAAAAAAGCTTGCGGTATGTGCAGTTGTTGTGCTTGCAGGAATATACTTTGTGTATGCCATGATTTGGCAGCATTCAATGATTAGTCAAAAGGATAAGGAGCTGGAGGATCTGCGGCAGAGTGTAGAGGCGGCAAATGCGGAGACGGAGAGACTTACGCAGGAGGTTGAAAGTCTTAATGACCCCGAGTATATCGAAAGGATTGCAAGGGAAGAGCTTGGGTTGGTTCGTCCGAATGAGCGTGTATTTGTTGACTCGAACAAGAGTGCGGACAACACAGCAAGATAAAAGCAATTTATAATTAAATTTTACATAAGAGGAGACATCCTCAGGGAAGGAAAATGCAAAAATTATGCAGGTTGAGGTAGGAGCAGTTTTAGAAGGAAAGGTTACGGGAATTGCGGCATTCGGAGCGTTTGTAGAGCTTGAGGGAGGAAAGACAGGACTTGTACATATTTCTGAGGTCTCTACAGAATATGTAAGCGATATAAACGAGCATCTTAAAGAGGGGCAGACTGTTAAGGTAAAGGTTATATCAACCGATAACGGAAAAATAAGTCTGTCCATCAAGCAGACTCAAAAGCCGGCTGAAAAGCGTGAGAAGAGACAGGGCGGAAGACGGCAGGAGCGCAGAAGCGCAGATAACGGACCGAAGAGACCGCCCGAGGAATTTGACTTTGGCAGAAAAAATTCGGATATGAGCTTTGATGATATGCTGCAGAAGTTCAAACAGGACAGTGACGAGAAGTTTCAGGACTTAAAACGCAGCAACGAGGGAAAGCGCAGCGGCGGCTACAAAAGGTCATATTAACAGCTAAGTTGGGTTATATTAAATTGTAGAGACCAATGGGCGGACCTATGTTCTGTGATTTGGGAAAGCTAAGCGGCCACCGATAAAGATGAGGTGATTTTTATGTCAGTTGTATTATGGCTTATTATTGCGCTTGCGGCAGGAATTGTCGAGGCTGTAACGGTTACATTGGTATCGGTATGGCTTGCAATCGGTGCGGTATGTGCCGCAGTTTGTGCAGGATTTGGTGCATCTGCGGCTGTGCAGTGCACCGTCTTTGCTGCGGTGTCGCTTGTTCTGCTGATTTTGACTGCACCTTTGTGCAGTAAATTCCGTGCACAGACGAAAACTCCTACAAATGCGGACATGCTTATCGGTAAGGTCGGCATTGTAACAGAGGAGATAAATCCGTTAAACTCAAGCGGTGAGGTAAAGGTCTCGGGACAGCGTTGGTCTGTTCAGGTCCGCGGCGGCGGTTGTGTATCTGTCGGTGAAAGGGTTTTGGTGGAAGAGATAGTCGGTGCACATTTGGTTGTAAGCGTCTTGAATGAGGAGGTATAAATATGGAACTTCTTATTGGTATTTTGGTATTGCTTATCATTGTATTTATTGCAAATATAAAAATTGTGCCTCAGGCGCACGCGTATGTTGTGGAGCGGCTTGGTGCATATCATGCAACATGGTCGGTGGGACTTCATATTAAAATTCCCGTAATCGAAAAGGTTGCAAAGAGAGTAAGCTTAAAAGAGCAGGTTGTGGATTTTCCGCCTCAGCCTGTTATTACCAAGGATAATGTAACGATGCAGATAGATACGGTTGTGTATTTTCAGATTACCGACCCGAGACTTTATACCTACGGGGTGGAGCTTCCCATGTCTGCAATCGAAAATCTGACGGCAACAACGCTCAGAAACATAATCGGTGATATGGAGCTTGACGAGAGCTTGACATCAAGAGATATCATCAACACAAAAATGCGTTCTATTCTTGACGAGGCAACCGACCCGTGGGGAATTAAGATAAACAGAGTTGAGCTTAAAAACATTATTCCGCCGAGCGGTATCCGTGAGGCAATGGAAAAGCAGATGAAGGCAGAACGCGAGCGCCGTGAGGCAATTCTGCGTGCAGAGGGCGAGAAGAAGTCCGCCGTGCTTGTGGCAGAAGGTGAAAAGGCATCGAGAATTCTTCAGGCGGAGGCTGAAAAGCAGTCGCAGATACTCCGTGCCGAGGCTGAAAAAGAAGCCGCAATCCGTGTTGCAGAGGGTGAGGCACAGGCTATACTTGAGGTTCAAAAGGCTACCGCAGAGGGTCTTAAGATGCTCAATGACGCAAATCCGAACCAAGCGGTTCTTGCGATAAAGGGACTTGAGGCGTTTGCGAAAGCCGCAGACGGTCAGGCAACAAAGATTATTATTCCGTCAGAAATACAGGGACTTGCAGGCTTGGTGACATCTGTGACGGAGCTTGCAAAGGATAAGGATTAGGATTTTATGTATCTCTGTCGGCTGAAGCTGGCAGGGATATATAGAAATTAAGGAGGTTTTTCATTTATGTCAGGACATTCCAAATGGGCTACCATTAAGAGAAAGAAAGGTGCAATCGATGCAAAGCGCGGTAAGATTTTTACCAAAATCGGCCGTGAGCTTATGGTTGCAGTTAAGGAGGGCGGCCCGGATCCCGACAGTAACTCGAAGCTCAGAGATGTTATTGCAAAGGCAAAGGCTAACAACATGCCAAACGATAATATACAGAGAAGCATTAAAAAGGCTTCGGGAGAGGGTAATACAAACGAGTATTTTGAGATGGTGTATGAGGGCTACGGCCCATGCGGTATCGCGGTTATAGTTGAAACACTTACCGACAACAAGAACAGAACCGCAGGTGATTTACGCCATTACTTTGATAAAAACGGTGGTAATCTCGGTCAGAACGGCTGTGTAGGCTTTATGTTTGACAGAAAAGGTATGATTGTCATAGAAAAAGCTGACGGCATTGACGAGGATACCCTTATGATGGACGCACTCGATGCAGGTGCAGACGACTTCAATGTTGAGGACGAGTGCTATGAGATTATGACATCGCCTGAGAACTTCAGCGCAACACGCGACGCACTCGACAAGGCAGGATATGCCTTTGTTCAGGCGGAGATTAACTATATTCCGCAGACAACAACTGCAATCGACAGCGAAGATGACATCAAGAAGATGGAAAAGCTGATTGATATGCTTGAAGAGAACGATGATGTTCAGAATGTTTACCATACATGGGAGATGCCGGAGGAGGCTTAAAACCGATGCCCACTTTTTTGCATACAGCAGACATTCATTTAGACAGTGCCTTCTCAGCTCATTTCGACGCAAAACACGCCGAGATGCGGCGGAGGGAGGTTCTTCGTTGTCTGTCGGGTATTATTGAGAGGGCAAAAGAGGTTGACCTGCTTTTGATTTCGGGTGATTTGTTTGACAGCAAGACACCTTCTGCGGAGACAGTATCGTTTCTAAAGAGAAAATTTGCAGAGCTTGGCAAAACCCGTGTTTTTATCGCGGCAGGAAACCATGACCCGTATTCGGCAGGCTCAGTTTATGCAAAAGAGGATTTTGGCAGTAATGTCCATGTGTTTGCTACATATCCCGAATGTATCGAAATCCCTGAACTGAGCACCCGTGTTTTCGGGGCAAGCTTTGGTGATGCATTTTGTGATGATACCATCGAATTTTCGCCAATAGAAAAGGAAGATGGAATTGCGGATATTATGGTGCTTCACGGAGATTTGACATCGGTCGGAGGGAACAGCCGTTATAACCCGATAGACAAAAGCTTTATCGAAAACTGCGGTGCGGATTATCTGGCACTCGGTCATATTCACAAGCGGTCTGAGGTTTTGAGGGTAAAATCGACATATTATGCTTATCCGGGAGTACCCGAGGGCAGAGGCTTTGATGAATGTGGCGATATGGGCTGTTATATCGGCAATATTTCAAACGGTGCGGTTAATGCAGAGTTTGAGAGAACCTGTATTCGCCGAATGTATCGCACAGAGGTTGATATAAGCGGTGTGACCGATAACCTCGGCGCAGCAGAGGTTGTGACAAGGGAGATAGAAAAGCTTGGCTCGCCCGAGGATATGTACAGAATTATTTTAACGGGCAGAACAGCACGCGGATTTTTAAATCCCGATATAATAAAAGAGGAACTTTCATCAAGGGTTTATCATCTTGAAATAAGAGACGAAACCCGAGGTGACTATGATATTGAACAGATTGCGGCACAGAATACTCTGTGCGGTGAGTTTGTGAGAATTATGCAAAGAAAGATGCAGGAGTCGGGAGCAGATTCAGATGTGCTCCACAAGGCGATGGCACTTGGGATAGACACATTGCTGGGAGGTGACAGATAATGGAACCTTTCAGTAATGTTGTGATTGAAGAGATAGATATTATCTCGTTTGGAAAGCTTGAAAAATTTGACTTAAAGTTAAATTCCGCGCTGAATGTCATTTACGGTAAAAACGAATCGGGAAAGTCTACAATTCAGCTTTTTATCAAGGCTATGCTGTACGGCTTGCCCACCCGAAAGAAAAGCGGGGAATTTCTTAAGGAGCGTGACAGAGCAATCCCGTGGAGCGGCAATCGCGCCGAGGGAATGATGAAAGTATCCGCAGACGGACGAAGTATCGAAATCCGCAGACGGTTTGGAAAAACCGCGGCGGCGGACAGAATTGAGGTTTGTGATGCAGTCACGGGTGAGCCGATAGAGGAATACGCCGACGGAAATATTGGCGAGAAGCTTCTCGGTATTCCGTGTGATGTATTTGAAAATACTATGTGGATTCGCCAAAGCGGTATTTTGGTAGAGGATAAGACAGAAGAGCTATCCGCAAGACTTATGAATATACAGTCAAGCGGTGACGAGAGAGTTTCTGCCGAGAGAGCACTTGCGGCGCTCGCAAAGGAGAAAAGACGGCTTAAAGCAAAAGACGGCAGAAGTGCAAAGGGCAGAATAGATGAACTGACAGACAGACGCGAGGAGTGCAGACGGCAGAAATATGATTTGGCAACAAGGCTTGCACAAAACGCGGAAACAGATAAAAGACTTGCCGCAGCGGCAGAAGAACAAGCACGCCTCAATGCAGAGGTTGCCGCTCTTGAAGATACATTCAAAAAGAGTATCGAGGCGGAAAAGCTTGTAGCCGTACGGCAGAGAATAAAAAATATTGATGAATGTGACAAAAATCTTGATTTGATATATAAGAGCGAGGATTACATCAAAGGAGCAGAACTTTGCGAGGAGGATACAATCAGAGCAAAGACGGCAGAGGAGAGGCTTGACGCTCTTAAAAGTGAAACAGCAGAGACCGATATCGGGGCGGACGAGGAGATGCTTTTGAAAAAAAGCTCACACGCGTCTTTAACGATGGGTGCAGGCGGTTCCTTGGCGGTTGCGGCTGCGGCGGCATCAGTAGTTTTGTTTGTAATAAAGGCATATGCTTTTGCGATGTGTGCGCTGATAATCTTTGTGCTTGGTATTTTAGCGGTTGTTTTAGGAATAAGAACTGCAGCTGATTGTAAAAATATCAGGGACAGGCTTGATGAAAAAAGACGGCAGATACAGACAGAGGAGAAAAACCGAAGAGACGAGGAGCAGAGACTCAGGACAGAATACGAAAAGCTGCTGACGCGGTTTGGGGTATCTGATGCGGCAGAGCTTTCGAGATTGTATATACGAAGATTGGGACTTGCCGAGAGGGCAAGAAATCTGGAATCGGCAAAGAAAGGCTTTTTGGGTGATGATACCTATGAGGATTTGCTTGCGGCAGCACAGGGAGATACAGATGAGGTAATTCCTGCAGCCGAGATTGAAAAGCTTCTTGCACAAAAGCGGAAGAGGCAGCTTGAACTTGCAAGCGAAATCAAGGGTCTTGAGAGCAAGATGGCATACGAGGTTAAGCTTTTCACACTTCCTGCAGATATTGACACAGAGCTGAATGCCATAGAGAACGAAATAAAGGAATGTGAGCGTTCTCTTGCGGTGATTGAGGCGGCGGAGTCCGCTATAAGTGAGGCAAGCGAGGTATTCAGATTAAGCTTTGCACCTGTTTTAAACAACAGGGTTGATGCGATAGTCGGAAGATTGACAGACGAAAAGTATAGCGGAATAAGGGTTTCTGAGGATTATCGTATGAGGGTTCCGTCAGAAAACGGACTTTATGATGCCGAGTATTTTAGCTGCGGAACACACGGGCAGTTGTATCTTGCACTGAGAATTGCGGCGGCAGAGCTTGTATGCGAGAATGCACCGCTGTTTTTAGATGATATACTTACAGTGTATGATAATGAACGCGCTCTTGCGGCGATAAAGCTTCTGAATGATATTTCAAAAACGCGGCAGACCTTGGTTTTTACCTGTCATATATCCGACAGGGAGAACGCAGAGGCGGCAGGAGTGAACATAATAAATATAGAGTAGATTTGTTTTGGATTAGGAAAGGAGAATGAATATGGCAGCAGAAATTAAGAACGAAAAGGGTACGGTAAGAATATCCAATAATGTAATAGCGAAGCTTGCAGGCTATGAGGCGACAAAGTGCTACGGTGTTGTAGGTATGGCGGCGCGCTCGGGCAAGGACGGTATTGCTATGCTCTTAAAGAGGGAGAATATGGACAAGGGTACCAAGGTTAAGGTGGTAGGTGACACGGTTGACCTCAGTTTGTATGTAATAATGGAATATGGTGTAAATCTCAGCACCGTAGGTGAGATAATAAAGAGTAATGTAAGCTATCGCGTCGAAGAGGCGACAGGTCTTAAGGTTGGCTCGGTAACAGTAAATGTCGAAAGCATTCGCGTTGATCAGTAATTGATTGATGCCAAGGAGGAAAAACAGTGAGAACTATAAACGCAAATGAAGTGCGGATGATGATTGAGTCTGCCTCAAACAATCTGCAAAATAACAAAAAAGCAATAAATGACTTGAATGTATTCCCCGTTCCCGACGGTGATACAGGTACAAATATGGGACTTACCTTTAGCGGAGCGGCTGCAGCAGCTCTCGGCGCAGGTGATAAGTCGGCAGGGGAGATGATAAGTGCCCTTGCAAAAGCATCGCTCAGAAATGCCAGAGGTAACTCGGGTGTAATTCTGTCACAGATACTCAGAGGTGTGTCTGTTGCACTTTCCGACAAAACCGAATTTGGTGTCGAGGATATAAAGAGCGCAATGTGCAGCAGCCGTGACACGGCATACCGTGCTGTAATGAAGCCTACCGAGGGTACAATTCTGACCGTTATCCGTGAGGGTGCGGAGTTTGCAGAGCAGAAGTACACAGAGTATGATGATGCGGCTGAGTTTTTCTATGCGGTGATTGATGCGTGCAAGGAAAGCCTTGACAGAACTCCCGAAATTCTGCCCGTTTTAAAGCAGGCAGGCGTAGTGGATGCAGGCGGCTGCGGCGTGGTTACTCTTTTGGAGGGTGCGGCAGCTGTGCTTCGTGACGGGAAGATAATCGAAGCAAAGGACGGCGGCACAATCGCCACAGCAACGGCAAGTGTTGCTCAGGTTGAAAATGTTGATATAAGATTTCAGTATTGTACTGAGTTTATTATTCAGAAGTCATCGCCCGACAGACAGACAACTCAGTTTGAGGCGGCAATAGAGCCTAAGGGTGATTGTATGCTGGTTATAGCTGACGAGGATATTGTAAAGGTACATATCCACACCAACCATCCCGGCTTTGTAATGGAGCAGGCACTCAAGCTGGGTGAGCTTATCAACATCAAGGTGGATAATATGAAGTACCAGCACAACGAGAATATGAGTGAGGCGGCAGAAGCACAGAGCGAGCCTGTTGAGCTTAAGAAATATGGTGTTGTTGCAGTTTCTGCAGGCGAGGGACTTACAGAGGTATTCAAGAGCGTAAATGTTGACAAGATTGTTGAGGGTGGACAGACTATGAATCCCAGCACTCAGGATTTGCTTGACGCTGTTTCAAAAATTCCTGCCGAGACGGTTTATATTCTGCCGAATAACAAGAATATAATTCTTGCAGCAGAGCAGGTAAACGATATAAGTGACAAAAATGTAATTGTTATTCCTACTAAGAATATACCTCAGGGTATTTCGGCTATGCTCGCCTTTGACGAGGACGCAGACGAGGAGACCAACACAGAGGCAATGAATGAGATGATGAGTGCAGTAAAATGCGGTCAGGTAACATTTGCTGCCCGTGATTCCTCGGTTGGCGGATTTGAAATCCATGAGGGCGATGTAATGGGTATGGTTGGCAGTGATATCAATAACATCGGTAACGATTTAAATGAGGTATCCGCAAAGCTGACAGAGGCAATGGTGGATGATGAAACCGCGATTGTTACAGTTTATTACGGCTCGGACACCGACGAGGAAACTGCAAATGCTCTGGCGGACGAGATTTCCGCAAAGCACAGCGATATTGATGTAACTGTTGTATACGGCGGACAGCCTGTTTACTATTACATGATAGCAGTTGAATAAATTCAGAGAGATGGTGCGGCTATGGTAACCTTAAATACCGATATCCGTTATCTCAAAGGAATAGGAACCAAACGCGCCGAGCTTTTTAATAAGCTTGGCGTGTTTAGCATTGGAGACCTTTTGAGGTATCTTCCGAGAGCCTATGAGGACAGAACGGATATAAGAGAAATCTGTGATATACAAGAAGACGAGAGCGTGTGCGTCAGAGCATCGCTTGCAGGCGGAGTACGCTCCTTCCGTGCAAGAACGGGTGCACGCGTTATTCAGGCACGCGTATCCGACGGAACGGGTATCCTTAATTTGACATGGTTTAATGCACCTTATGTCCAAAAAGCATTGTCGGGCGGTGATACATACACATTTTTCGGGAAGGTAAACCGCCGTGGCACGATTTTTGAGATGATAAATCCTCTTATTGAGGCAGAGGGTCGCGAGGGCGAAAAAACGGGTAAAATCGTACCGATTTATCCCTGCACAAAGGGTCTGACACAGCAGAATATAAGAGGAGCGGTAAAGTACGCACTTGAAAACTTAGACGGAGATATTACGGATATTATCCCCGAGCGGATACGAAACAAGTATTATCTTATGGCCGCGGAAAAGGCAATCCGCACAATACATCAGCCCGAGGGCTTTGACGATTTTGAGGACGCACGAAGAACCCTTGCGTTCGAGGAATTTCTTGTTTTGCAGACAGGGGTAGCTTCTGCGAAGATGTATAAGGGCGAACGGACAGCACCTTGCATATCCGATGTAAAGTGTATTGCGGAATTTGCAAAGAGACTGCCGTTTGAACTGACGGGAGCACAAAAAAGGGTTATAAACGAGATATCTGCGGATATAAAGAGGACAATCCCCATGAACAGACTTGTTCAGGGTGATGTCGGTTCGGGTAAGACGGTAGTCGCCGCCTCGGTGATGTACGCGACGGTTAAGGCGGGTTACAGTGCAGTAATGATGGCACCCACCGAGGTTTTGGCAAAGCAGCATTATTCGACGCTCAAAAAACTGTTTGAGCCGTTTGGAATAAAGACAGCCTATCTTACGGGAAGCCAAAAGGCGGCAGAACGGAACGAGAATTTAGAGATGATTTTGGGCGGTGAGGCAAAAATAGTTGTGGGTACTCACGCATTGATTACGGGAAAGGTTCAAATTCCAAAGCTTGCCCTTGCAATAACCGATGAACAGCACAGATTTGGTGTTCGGCAGAGGACAGCACTGAGCGAGAACGGAAATGTGCACACGCTTGTTATGACCGCGACACCAATCCCAAGAACCTTGTCGCTTATATTGTACGGTGATTTGGATATATCAGTTATAGACGAGCTGCCGCCCGGAAGAAAGCCGGTTTCTACAATGGCGGTAAGAGAAAACCAACGCAAGAAGGTTGAAAAGTTTGTGCTTGACAGACTTGACGAGGGCAGACAGGCATATTTCATTTGTCCGCTGATTGAGGAGTCGGAGGCGATTGACGCAATAGCGGCAATAGATTATGCAGAGGAGTTAAAACGCGGTGCGTATAAAAATCGAAGAATTGATGTGCTTCACGGGCGAATGAAGCCTGCCGAAAAAGACGAGATAATGGCGAGGTTTGCATCGGGTGAGACAGAGGCACTCGTTTCCACAACCGTTGTGGAAGTAGGTGTCGATGTGCCGAATGCAACCGTTATGGTAATAGAAAACGCTGAAAGATTCGGTCTGTCACAGCTGCATCAGCTCCGCGGCAGAGTTGGAAGAGGCGAGCATCAGTCTTATTGTATTATGCTTTGCGGAACATCGGGTGAGGCGGTCTCGGAGCGAATGAAGATTATGTGTGAGACAAATGACGGCTTTAAAATTTCTGAAAAAGATTTGGAGATACGCGGACCGGGCGAATTTTTGGGAACGCGCCAGCACGGACTTCCGTCAATGAAGGTAGGAAATCTGGCAAATGATATGCAGATTTTGCGTGATGCCCACGATGCGGCTGCAGAGGTGCTGACAGTAGACCCCAACCTTGAATTGGCAGAAAATGCTGAACTAAAAAAGAAAATAGAAACTGAGATTGAAACTCTCGGCGGTGTTTTGAATTAGAAATGAGTGCACCTATTATAAAGGGGTTGTACCCCTTTATAACCCCAATTATTGACACGCAAAAACTCCCCTTATCAGGGGAGTTTTTTCATTAAATAATGTCTTCTATAACAAATCGGTGATTTGTATCTCTAATGCTTCACATAATATTTTCAAATCAATATCTGTGACAAATCTTTCTCCATTTTCTATTCTTCGCACAAAATGATTGTCAACATCATAACCCAGCAGTTGTATCTTTAATGCCAATTTCCTTTGAGAAAGCCCCTTTTCTTTGCGTATTTTAGCAAGAGTTTCACCTGTTATATTATTCTTTCCGTCGGGAGCCTTAATTTTAAACATATAACGCACCTCTTTTGGTAGATCCATTATTTCACTTTGCTGTTATCAATAGCATAATCCAATAAAATATTAATAAGTTCGTTTCTTGAGCGATTTGTTTCTTTAGATAATTTATTTAATTTTATGACA
>JAZUCQ010000090.1:0-5661 GCA_045639145.1 Clostridia bacterium
ACAAAAACAAAAAAACCAAGCGCTCAGGAGCTTGAAAAATACTACACCGAGCCTGTGCCCGTTATGCTTATCAAGGATAATTCCAAGTATAAAGATGATGTTACCGTAACGGTCAACGGGGTCAATTATCAAATCCAGAGAGGTGTTCAGGTAATGGTTCCGAGAAAGGTTGCCCTTACCCTGGAGCGTTCACACAAGCAGGAGCTTGCCGCTCAGGAATATATGGACAGTTTGAAAGGATAGGTGGTTATATGGAGATATTAAGGGCAATAGAAAGAGCCGACGCTCTCTGTCCAAATCCTTATACCCTTGAAGAAAAGCTGTGCTGGTGCGATGAGGTAACGGCTGAGCTCAGACGCAACATCATTAAGGTTTACGATGTAATCGAAACTCAAATCAGCGGAAGCGGAGAGCTCATTCTTCCCGATGACATTCCGTTTGAGCGGATAGAGCTTGCATATGTAGGAAACACTCTTCTTGAAAAGCAGGACTTCAGAAGCTTTATTGCAGACCTTCCCCAATCCTCACAGGGCGGCAGACTGCGGCTTGTGTATCTGGTAATGCCCGAGCCTATCCGCTTTACTGAAATTCGCGGAGAGTTCAACACAGGCGAAAATTTCATTGAAATCCCCGAGCATCCGTTTATCATTGGTGACAAGATTGAGATTGCTACGCTTGATGAAACAGGCGAGCCTGATTGGAAGAGTGCAGAGATTGCATATATTATGGACTCTCAGCTTGATATGATAGTTCTCGACCGAGATGCTGTGGAAGCCGAGACAGGTGCAAGCCTTGCCATACGGCGTGTTATAGACGATATAACCGCGATTGATGAAGCACCCTATGACAGTATGTATATAGAATACCTTCTCGCAAAGGCGGCTCTTTATCAGCATGATTACACGGGGTATAATGCGCACATGACGCAGTACAACAGTCTGTATGATATGCTCTGCAAGGAGTATAAGACCAGAAACCCTCTGACAACACACGGACGGTTTAAGAATTACAGCTATATTTAAAGGAGGTTATTAAAATGCCGTTGGCTAAAATTAAAGCAGAACAAAACAAAAGAGTACAGCTTAAAATTTTCTCGGGTCTTGACAGAAGAGATAAGATTGCAGATTCTTCCCTTACCGAAATGCAGAATATGTCTCCCGAGGCAATTCCGTCGCTCACGCCCAGAAAGGAACGGCGGCATATTGCAGAGGTAAGCGGTGCTGTTTCCATATGCACCCCCGAATATACAGGCGAAGAGCTTTGTGCCTTTACAGGTGTCCGCGAAAATTCGTTCTATTATAATGGAGTAAAAGCAGAGGGCGGACCGCTCTCAGACGGCACAAAGTCGATTGCAGATTTTAACGGCAAGATATGTATTTTCCCCGACAAGGTATATTATGACTATCTTCCCGACCCCGATACAGGTATTGTTTCAAACACGCTTGTCTCCATGGAAAAGACGCTTTCCGTCAAGGGTGCAAAATTCTACTCCTCATACAATGAAATCAGCGGAGAATATACCGCCTACATATCCGCAACAGGCGCAGACTTTGACAGCAGCTTTTCCGTGGGGGACAGCCTTGTAATCTCGGGCTGCACCAACAGCCACAACAACACAAAGGTGATTGCAAGCCGCAAGGATGCGGCATCCGCTGATGATATTGTAAGCGTAGTGGTCGATGAGGTATCAGATAGCCGAATAGATGTTCTTTTGTATAACAAAAGCGGAGAGAGGGCAAAATTCAATAACACAACCGAGTCAGGAAGCATAACGATAAAGCTCGCCATTCCCGATATGGATAATATTTGTGTCCATAATAATCGTCTGTGGGGAACGGCTGTATCGGGCGAATATATTTATGCTTCAAAGCTTGGCGACTGCACAAACTTTTATTCATTTTGCGGTCTCTCGGACGATAGCTGGTGCAGTCCCGTTGCAAGCGGAGGAACCTTTACGGGGATATGCAGTTACCGAACCGCAGTTGTTGCCTTCAAACGCAACTGTATACACCACATCTACGGCGACAGCCCTACCAACTTTTCGATGCCGAAGCAAACCTTTGGAGGCTGTATAGACGGCAGAAGCATCTGCGAGATTGGCGGCATCTTATACTATCTTTCTCAGGATGGCTTTTCGGCATACAGCGGCGGCGAGCCGTACAGCATATCGCCTCAGCTTAAAACAAAATACACCGCCTGTGCCTCCGGCTGTGACGGCAAGCACTATTACGCTGCCGCAACAGGTCAAGACGGCAGCTGCGATGTCCTTGTATACACCCCCGAGGCTGATGTGTGGGTTCGGGAAGATGACACACCATTTTGCGGGTTTTGTTCTTACAACGGCAGTATCTACGGGATTGCTGACGGACAGATGTGGCGGCTTGACGGCGGCGATGAAGCCTTTGTCTGGTGTGTGGTATCCAAACGCTTTACTTATGACATAATGGAACACAAGGGACTGTCTTGTATGTGGCTGCGTATGGATTTGGAGGAAAACACAAAGGTCCGGGTATCTGTATCAAGAGACGGAGGCGACTTTGAAGAATGCGGAACCCTCTGCGGCGGAAAAGGTTTTACCGTTTACCGTGTACCTGTCAGATTTGGTAAATGCGAGAACTTTCGCATTATGCTCGAGGGCGAAGGCAAAGCTGTAATTCATGATATAGAAATCACAACACACAATGGAGGGAGAGTTTATGGATAATAACTACACAGAAAATAAGAAAAAATCAACATCAAGTTCAGATAATTATGTAGGAATAAGAAAAACCCTGAACGATATGGGTTTTTCAAACGAAAGCATTGGCTATGATGACGCAAGCGGAATCGTAACCTTAAACGGGCGTACGCTGATGAAGCCGTCATACCTTGACACCGAAAAGGGTATTTCCTACGCCTCTGCATCAGACATTCAAAAGAGCGTAGTAGATTACTACAAGAACAGCGGAAACCCTGTAGTCAGAGTCAGCGACGCCTACGCTGCCGCCGCAGGAAAGTACGGTCTTTCGGGTAACGGTATTTCGTACGGCAACGGAACTGTCTCAATCGGAGGTACGCCGCTTAACACAATGTATATAGATGACAGCGGAAAGGCATGGGCAAGACAAAACGATGTCTATAACCTTGTATCAGAATATGTAAATAACTCAGGGGTTGAGAGTCCGAATTCCGTCGCGGACAGATACGAAAGGGAATATTTTCCTGACATACAAAGCAGTATACGCGACCTTCAAAACCGCGATGAGTTCTCGTATGACCCCGATAATGACCCTGTTTATCTTGCATACCGTAACAAGTATCTGTTAGAGGGTGACCGCGCAAGCCGCGATGCAATGGCAGATTACTCAGCTTTGACGGGCGGATATGTGAATTCTGCCGCTGTCACCGCAGGTGCGCTTGCAAATCAGTATTACGCACAGCAGCTTACAAACACTATACCCTCTCTTGCAGAGCAGGCATATCAGCGTTATTATGACAGCTACCAAACAGACCTTAATATTCTTGACAGAATGATTGACGCATATGATAAAGCATACACCAACGCGATAGACGCAAACAATCAAACTGCCGAAAACGCAAGGTATTCCGCCGACTCGGTTGTTGCACGCGATAATGCTGAATATGAAAAATTCCTCTCGGAATTCGAGAGGAACTGGGAGGACACTCTTAATAATTTAAAGCTTGAGGAATCTGCCCGTGACAGCTATTGGACAGACATACTCAACACCCAAAAGGTAACTGAAAATGACCTTAAAAATAAGGGTTATATGCTCGACAATGAGGAGCAGAGTATATATCTTGAATATTATCGCCGACTCCTCGAAGCAGAGCTTTGGAAGTAAAAAATAGATTATAGGGAACGGATTTGTCCGTTCCCTATATTACTCTACAACACATCTGCCAAAGTACACGGTGTCACCTGATACTTGCACAGCATTTTTATATTTTCTGCTGCCTCATCACGAGTAAAGAATTTATCAGAAACCGTTCTTGTTTCTGTCTCAACTCCGTTCACTGTAATCGTTGCCGAAATTCCATATATCTTACCATTTAAAGAACTGTCGCTTTTAATAATATCAAATACCACTTCCGCCTCATCACCTTTTTCGGTTGCAAAAACATAGCTATTCATCATAATTCCCCTTTTTCATTTGTATAGAAATATTATCCTATATTATAATAACAAAATCAAGTGCAAGTCATCGCGTAAAACAAATTAATTTTACATACAAAAAACCGCGTAAAATCGCGGTTTCTGACAATCCTTAAATTTAATTTGGGTATTATGTAAACTAAAAGTGTATTTTCTCACACATCTTCTATTGACGCAAATTTACCGAGAGAACGCTTTTTATGCTCTAAGCTTTTATATGTATCATATGTAACACCACATCTGCAGGTTATCCGAAATGCAAAGTTTGTTAGTGCCGAAAAGCTTGGTTTTAACAGAAATCTACCGCAGCTCGGACATTCAATAACGCCGTATTTCAAAACTGCAGTTTTTTCATTTATGACCTGTCCCTTGTCCCATCTGAACATAGACAGATTTCCGCAACGGCACAAAAAGGCAAGCTTATATGCTTTTATATCCCTACCTATAAAGCCCATTGTATTTCCGCATTTATTACACAGAAAAATTCTTTTCTTTCTATTATATCTCATATACACACCTCATTGATGTAATAATAGCAAAGTACAATTCGTATTATAATTAAATATGCCAATTTGTTTTATCATATAATAAATTTATTATATGATAAAGAAGGAACTTTAATATGGTATACCGTAGACTTAGAGATTTACGCGAGGATAACGATTTAAAGCAAAAAGACATTGCCAAGTATCTAAACTGCACACAAGTCTGTTATTCAAAATACGAAACTGGACAAAGAAATCTTCCTGTCGATGTATTAATTAGATTGGCTAAATTTTATAATACAAGTACAGATTATATCCTTGGTTTAACTGATAAAATGTAAATAGATATAAACAAAATTATTTAATTTATGATAAATAGGAAATATAATATGTACCAAAGAATTAGAGATTTAAGAGAAGATCATGATTTAAAGCAAAAAGACCTTGCAGCATACTTGAACTGTACTCAAGTATGCTATTCAAGATATGAACTAGGACAAAGGGATATTCCCACAGATGTTTTAATTAAGCTTGCCAAATTTTATAATACAAGTACGGATTATCTTTTAGGTTTAACCGATAAGATGTAAAAAATCGAACATTTGGGTTGCCGATAGTATATGTTTGTAATCTCGTGAAATCTTGTAAAGCACCTCGCTCGGCATATTGCGTGCACTAAAGCAACATTGCGTCACGGCGACTGCGAAATAAATTCGGGTGATTGAAACATATCTTTTTCGGGTGCGTTGATAGGGTGTCGGGGTGTCCCCGACCGTGCTTTGGTTACTTTCGCACGAGCGAAAGTAACAACAAAAAATACAACAAAAAAAACCTTGACAAAACTGTCAAGGTTTTTTATAGTTCCGGCGGTGACTTATGTTTCCGGGAGGTCGCCCTCCAAGTATTTTCAGCGCAAAGAAGCTTAACTACTGTGTTCGGAATGGGAACAGGTGTGACCTTCTCGCTATAACCACCGAACGAGCGTTTCGCTCGACCAAATGCCGTTGCTACTTTATCAATAAG
>JAZUCQ010000091.1:0-5488 GCA_045639145.1 Clostridia bacterium
ATGTCACACCTCCTGAAAAAAAGTGCTACTCCTCAGAAATCTCACCGATAATCATGAGTATATCGTTGATTTTATGCTTAATATCATCCGACAGATATCTCACATTCGGCGATGCCTCAATATCACGGATAATGTCATCAATCTTCTCAAGCCTCTCCTTTATACCGAGAAACTTCGCAACAAGACCAAGTCTCTGCTCCGTATCATACATAGTATGCTCCGCACGGAGAATGTTGTCGCGGACACCCTGACGGGTAATCCCAAGATGCTCACTTATCTCCGACAAGGACAAATCCTCGTTGTAATAAAGCTCAACACATTCTATTTGCCGCTCTGTCAGCATGTTTCTGTAAAACGAAAAAAGCAGACTTACCTGAACATTTTTTTCCATGATTATCACTCCGATAAACAAATACCTGTAAAGGTTTTAAACTTTACAGGTATGTATTATATCATAATATTCGGTTTTGTCAAGGGTTTTTTGAGGATTTTTTCAAATTATTGCTCTGTTTGAGCAGTCTACCCAACCTTGTTTATTGCCTTCTGCGGACATTTAGACGCACATATGCCGCAGTTGACGCACTTCATCGGGTCGATTACCGCTACATTATCCTTAATAACTATTGCCTCTTTGGGGCAATTCTTTGCACAAATTCCGCAGCCGATACAGCCAACCGCACAGTCGCGTCTTGTAATCTTTCCTTTTTCGAGTGATTTACAGGTAATTGTGTACTTGCTCTTAGCCGGAAGAATTTTAATAATATTCTTGGGACATTCAAGTGCACACGCACCGCAGCCAACACATTTTTCTGTATCTACTGCCGCAACGCCGCTCTCTGTGGATATTGCGTCAAACTTACAGACTGCAACGCATGAGCCAAACCCAAGACAGCCGTGCGTACACATCTTTTCACCACCGCCGAGCCTTGCGGCACTGTGACAGTCACAAGGTCCGTCAAAGATATACTTCTGCACCGCTTTGTCGGGAGTACCGTTACACAGAACACGGGCAACCATTTTTTCCTTTTTCTCTGCCTCAACACCGAGAATTTCAGAGATTTTTGTTGCCACTGCTTCACCGCCGACAGGACACATATTAGGCTTTACTCCGCCTGCACAGAGTGCATTTGCATAAGCCGCACAGCCTGCAAATCCGCATCCTCCGCAATTTGCACCGGGCAATACTTCTATTATCTGCGGAACTCTCTCATCTGTCTCCACCGCGAAAATTCTCGATGCCACACCCAGCAGGATACCAAAGATAAGTCCAAGTCCGCCAATAATTATAACCGCTGTTAAAATCTGCATATCAATACCTCCTTACCCGAATGTCAGTCCCGAAAACCCGAGGAACGCAATCGACAAAAGTGCCGCCGTAATAAGGGCAATAGGCATTCCTTTTAAAAATTCGGGGACATCTGAATTTTCAAGCCTCTCCCTCACGCCTGCAAACAGGACTATTGCAAGGGTAAAGCCTATTCCTGCGGAGGTTCCGTATACAACAGATTTGATAAAGCTCATTTCCGCTCCGCCAAACTTGGTGATGTTCTGGATTGCAACACCCAAAACCGCACAGTTTGTGGTGATAAGCGGCAGATATACGCCCAATGAGTTGTAAAGTGCGGGGATTGACTTTTGCAAAAACATCTCAACAAGCTGAACAAGAACCGCGATTACAAGTATAAATGCAATCGTCTGCATATACTCAATCTCAAACGGAATGAGCAGATATTCCTGAACAACCCATGTAAGTGCAGATGCACAGAGCATTACAAATACAACCGCAAATCCCATACCCACGGCAGTCTCAACCTTTTTGGATACGCCAAGGAAGGGACAGATACCCAAAAACTGAACCAATACAAAGTTGTTAATCAGTATCGCGCCGATGCTGATAATTAAAAGCTCACTAATCATTGTCTGCCGCCTCCTTTGTCTTGCTCAATTTTTTAGTAACCGAATTGATTACCGCAAGTAAAATTCCAAGAGTTAAAAACGCTCCCGGCGGAAGTATCATCACAGATGCAGGCTGAAAACCGTCACCAAACAGCGAAATTCCTGCAAATGTGCCTGCACCCAATACCTCACGCACCGACGCAATAAGAACAAGCGCCGCCGTAAACCCGAGTCCCATACCAAGTCCGTCAAACAGAGAACTCAGCACTCCGTTCTTGGAGGCAAAAGCCTCCGCTCTGCCGAGAATTATACAGTTTACCACTATCAGCGGAATGTAAATTCCAAGGCTTGCCGAAAGGCTCGGCAGATATGCCTTGAGAAGCATCTCAACAACCGTTACAAAGCCTGCAACTATAACTATGTATGAAGCAATTCTTATCTTGTTTGGTATGAACCTTCTCAAAAGCGAAATTACAATATTTGAACAGATAAGAACCGCCGTTGTTGAAAGACCCATTCCCACACCGTTGATTACCCCTGTTGTTACGGCAAGTGTCGGACACATACCGAGCATGAGAACAAAAGTAGGATTTTCTTTAAGAAGACCGCTTAAGAATGCCGAAATCGCATCTCCTTTTTTATTCATTTGCCGCACCTCCCATTGCCACATCAAGTGCCAGATTTACCGCTTTGGTTACCGCCTTGGAGGTAACTGTCGCTCCCGATATGGCAGAAACAGTATTGTTTTCGGGGTTTCCGCCGTTGTTTTTCTCTACGCCGATGCCCGATTTAAGACCTGCGTACTGTCCCCAAAACTCTTCCTCGCCTGCCTTTGCACCAAGACCTGCCGTTTCGCTCATGGACATTATCTTTATACGGTCTACTTTAAAATCTTCGGTAACACCGACCATAACTCTTATATCGCCACCATATCCCTCATGACAGACCGTGCTGACAACATAACCGCTGTCTGCCTTGTAGATGCTCTCAAGCTCAACGCCTGTCTCGGTCGGGGTGTAGTCAATATCTGTAATCTCGGTAAAATTCTCCGCTCCCGACAAAACCTCGGTCATGGATTTTTCAAATTCTTTTTGCTCATTCGTTGCAATTACAGGCTCCGTTACAGAATTTACAAACGCAAGAAGTCCTGCTACCACTACGCAGATAACACAAAGCTTTGCCATTAAAACAAGTATCTCCTTTACTGCCGCACTGCTCATTTTGCCTGCACCTCCTTGCGTGATACACCGTAGCGTCTCGGTGCTGTCAGCTTGTCAATAAGAGGTGTTGCAACATTCATAAGAAGTATCGAATATGACACACCCTCGGGGTAGCCGCCCCATACGCGGATAACAACTGTTATAATTCCGCAGCCAAGTGCAAATATAATCTGACCGACAGGTGTTGTCGGACTTGTGGTGTAATCGGTTGCCATAAAGCACGCACCAAGCATAAGTCCGCCCGACAAAATATGGTACAGCCAATCACCCGTTCCTATTCCTGAATTTCCTGCAAACAGCCATGTACCCACTGCAACCGTCGCGATAAATACAAGCGGAACTCTGATGCGTATTACATCTTTTGCAATTAGGTATGCCGCACCGATAAGAATTGCAAGAGCAGATGTCTCGCCTATACAGCCGCCGTGATTTCCCAGAAACAGCGTCATATAATCATACGCCGCACCACCCTCTGCATAAGCCGCAAGCGGTGTTGCCGAAGATATCGCATCGGGCGTGCCAAAAAGCGGCAGCAGCGTTCCCGGGGCATACCATGTTGTCATAGACAGTGCCCACGAAGCAAGCAAAAACGCTCTCGCACCGAGGGCAGGGTTCATAAAGTTATGACCGATACCGCCGAAGAACTGCTTTACCACGATTATGGCAAACACCGAACCGATAACCGCCATCCAGAGCGGAATTGATGCAGGCAGATTAAACGCAAGCAGCATACCCGTGACAACCGCACTCAAATCTCCTGTGGGGTTGGGCTTTTTCAGTATCTTTGCCCATATGTACTCAGCCGCAATACAGCTTATCACACATACAAGCGTGACGATAAGCGCCCTCATACCGAATACCATACAGCCTGCAATAAGCGCAGGGATAAGCGCGATTATAACATCCAGCATTATCTTTGAGACCGTATCGCTCCCTGCAATATGCGGCGAATGTGATACAATTAATTTTTCGTTCATAGCTTATCCTCCTATTTCGCTCGGGTTGCTGTCTCGCGAAGCTTTACCTTCGCAACCTTTATCTGCTGAACCTGTCTGCGCTTTGACGGACAGACATATGCACAGCTTCCGCACTCGATACAATCCGTAACATTGAGCTTTGTCAGTGCGTCTGTATCATGATTTCTTGCCGCCAAATCAAGCAAGTTTGGCTGAAGCTTCATAGGACAGACATACACGCACTTTGCACACCTGATACATGCCGTCTCCTCGTCAAGCCTCGCGTCCTTCTCCGTAAAAACAAGTATTCCCGAGGTTCCCTTTATCACGGGCACATCGGTATTTGCAACAGCCGTTCCCATCATGGGACCGCCCATCAGCACCTTTGCGGCAGGCTCTGTCAATCCGCCCGACTTTTCGATTATGTACGAAAACGGCGTTCCTATCCTCACTCTGTAATTCATCGGATTTTTCACCGCACCGCCGCCAAGCGTAACAATTCTGTCTGTAAGCGGAAGTCCCGAAACTACTGCACGGGCAACAGCTGCACATGTATCAATATTGTTGACGATACAACCCGACTGCCACGGAAGTGTACCGGGTGCAAGCTTTCTTTTGCATACCGCGTATATGAGCTGTTTTTCCGCCCCCTGAGGATACTTGGTTTTAAGCGGAACAATATGTATATTGCCGATTAAAACCTTTGATGCCGCTGCTCTCATAGTCTCGATTGCATCTTTTTTGTTATCCTCAATCCCGATATAGCCGTCCTTTAACCCGAATATATGCATAAGTATGCGAAGTCCCCTTATTATCTCGCCGGGGTTTTCGAGCATTGCTCTGTGGTCGGAGGTAAGATACGGTTCGCACTCCGCTCCGTTTACAATCACATAATCTATTTTTGCCTCTTCGGGAACAGTAAGCTTTACATGGGTCGGGAATGCTGCGCCGCCCATACCCACAATGCCTGCCTCTTTTATAATCCCGATAAGCTCCTGAGGGGTACTACTTTTAAAATCCGCACCTGTTCCGCCTATAATTGGTGCTCTCTCGTCAAGACCGTCATTTTTAATCACAATACTCTCTGTCGGAATGCTGTTCGGGTGCAGACGCTTTTCAATCGCCGCAACCGTTCCCGATACAGAAGCGTGAATATTGGCTGAAACAAAGCCGCCTGCCTCCGCTATCTTTTGTCCCATAAGCACGCGGTCGCCGACCTTGACGCAAGGCACAGCGGGTGCACCGATATGCTGAGACAAAGGATATATCAATTCCTCGGGCGGCTCTAAGTCAATAATCGGCAAGCTGCGTGTTGCCTCCTTGTGTCCGCCGGGATGTATACCACCGCGAAATGTTCTCATTGCCCATCCTCCTTGTATAGGATTAAACTCCCCTATATTATACTCCTTTAATTTA
>JAZUCQ010000092.1:0-2772 GCA_045639145.1 Clostridia bacterium
AAGTCCCTCGCACACGCTCATGTATGCGTCAAATATAGGCTGTGCCTGCATAACCATTCCCGTTCCGCCGCCATACGGATAATCGTCAACCTGTCTGTGCTTGTTGTTTGCAAAATCGCGTATCTGCACACAGTTTACACAGAGCAGTCCCTTATCCCTCGCTCTGCCGATTATGCTCGAGCCGAGAACCGCCTCAATTACCTCGGGGAAGAGTGTGAGTATATCAAACCTCATATTATTCAAGCCCTTTCATAACGGTTACAATTACATAGCCACCATCAATGTTTACCTCATTTACCGCCTCTTCTATCACGGGGATAAGCAACGGCTTTTTGCCCTCACGCTTTATCTGATAGACATCATTACTGCCCGTGCTGATAACCTCTTCAATCACGCCGAGCACCTCACCGCCAATCGTTCTCGCTTCAAGTCCCAAAAGGTCAGCAATGTAATATGTCCCATCGGGAAGCTCGGGAAGTGCGTCACGCTCTACCGTAACGATTTTGTTTCTTAAAAGCTCTGCATCGTTTATATTATTAATACCCTCGACAGCGACAATCTCACAGTTTTTGTGAAGTCTGTTTCGCGTAATTTTATACTTTTCGCCGCCGATGTAGATGTATTCAAGTTCATCATATACGGCAGGGTCATCGCACCACGGCTGGATTTTAAGCTCACCTCTAATCCCGTGAGTGTTAACAACCTTGCCTATTTCAAGCATATTTTCTCTCATAGTTTTTCTCCGAAAAAAATTATTTAAAAAACAGCGCAAGGGAGACGGAAAGCCGCCTCCCTTTTGATTTTAGATAATATCAACAATGATTTTTTTATTCTCATTGCTTGCGGCTGCCTTCATAACAGTTCTGATTGCCTTTGCAATTCTTCCCTGCTTTCCGATAACCTTACCCATATCCTCCTCTGCCACATGCAACTGAAGAACTGTTGCGGTCTCCTTTTCATTAACGGTGACCTCAACAGCGTCAGGGTTGTTTACCATTGATTTTGCAATAAATTCCAAAAGTTCTTTCATTGCGGAACATCCTTTCCCGACATATCGGACCTTCGATAATTAGATAATGCCCTTTTCCTTTAAGAGACGCTTAACTGTATCGGTAGGCTGTGCACCGTTGCCAATCCACTTCTGTACCTTCTCTGCGTCAAACTCTGTTGTAGCGGGGTCTGTCATAGGATTGTATGTTCCTACCTGCTCAATAAATCTGCCGTCACGCGGATATCTTGAATCAGCTACAACTACACGATAGAAAGGAGCTCTCTTTGCACCCATTCTCTTTAAACGAATTTTTACTGCCATTTTAAATTACCTCCAAAAATATATGTGATTTAATTATTTTTCATTAGATTATCGGGATTACATAAATCCGCCCAGTTTGCCAAAAAGGCCTCTTCTCTTGCCTTTTTTGCCCATCATGCCGCCCGAGAGCTGCTTCATCATCTTCTGCATCTGCTCAAACTGCTTGATAAGCGCATTGACCTCTGTCATAGATGTTCCGCTGCCCTTGGCAATCCTCTCTTTTCTCGAGGGGGTAAGCTTATCCGTAAGCTCTCTCTCCCTCGGGGTCATAGAGGTTATGATTGCCTCAATATGTGCCATTCTCTTTTCGTCAATCTGAACATCCTTAAGTGCACCTGCGTTCACACCCGGGAGCATCGAGAGGATATCCTGCATTGAGCCCATGTTCTTCATCTGTCCCATCTGGTCCAAAAAGTCCGAGAATGTAAACCGCTGTGTGCGAAGCTTTTTTTCAAGCTCCTCCGCTTTTTTCATGTCAAGTGCTTGCTCCGCCTTTTCTATAAGGCTCAGCATATCACCCATACCGAGTATTCTCGATGCCATACGGTCGGGATGGAAAACCTCCAAATCGGTAAGCTTTTCGCCCATACCGCAGAACTTAATCGGCTTGTGTGTCACCGCGCGGACAGAAAGAGCCGCACCGCCTCTTGTGTCACCGTCAAGCTTTGTTAAAACAACACCGCTTATCTCAAGCTCATTGTTGAACGCCTCTGCAACATTTACCGCATCCTGACCCGTCATAGCATCTACAACAAGCAGAATTTCGGTGGGGTTTAACTCAGCCGAGATTTCTTTCAGCTCGTTCATCAATGCCTCGTCGATATGCAAGCGGCCTGCCGTATCTATAATCAGAACATCATTTGCGTATTTTGTCGCATGAGCTAAGCCCTGCTTTGCAATGCCGACAGCATCGCGGCTTCCCTCAATTGCAAAAACGGGAAGCTCAAGCTTTTCGCCTACCACCTGGAGCTGTTTTACAGCCGCAGGACGGTAAACATCACAGGCACACAAAAGCGGACGCTTGCCCTGCTTTTTGAGTATTCCGCCAAGCTTTGCCGCCGTGGTGGTTTTGCCTGCACCCTGAAGTCCCGCCATCATTATGACGGTCGGCGGCTTTGATGAAAATTCAAGCTTTGCATCTGTACCGCCCATGAGAGCAACCAGCTCTTCATTAACAATTTTTATTATCTGCTGTGCAGGGGTAAGAGACTCCATAACCTCCGCACCCGATGCACGCTCTGTAACCTGCTTAACAAAGTCCTTTACCACTCTGAAGTTAACATCAGCCTCAAGCAGCGCAAGCTTGACCTCACGCATTGCCTCTTTTAAATCCTTTTCGCTGACCTTGCCTTTGCCCCTCAGCTTTTTAAAGGTACTCTGCAGCTTATCAGACAAACTTTCAAATGCCATGTCACACCTCCTGAAAAAAAGTGCTACTCCTCAGAAATCTCACCGATAAT
>JAZUCQ010000093.1:0-5569 GCA_045639145.1 Clostridia bacterium
CAACAACAAGTTCCTTAATCTTTGCAAGAGCATCAAAATCAAGACCCTTCCAGTTCTCAGGATACTTACCGTGAATGTTTCCTATACCTGCTGCGAGGAAGTCAACACCGAGGTCTGCAATCCTCTTACATTCGTTGGGGTCTGCGATTTCGCCTGTTCCAACTACGCCGTCCTCTTCACCGCCGATTGAACCAACCTCTGCTTCGATAGAAAGACCAAGATTGTGTGCTACATGAACAAGCTCTGTTGTCTTTTCAACATTCTCGTCAATCGGGAAGTGTGAACCGTCAAACATGATAGAAGAAAATCCTGCCTTCACGCACTTGTAACAACCCTCGTAGCCGCCGTGGTCTAAGTGAAGTGCAACGGGAACTGTGATGTTGAGTTCTTCCATCATAGCCTTAACCATTGCTGCAACCGTCTTGAAGCCTGTCATATACTTGCCTGCGCCCTCGGAAACACCGAGAATAACGGGAGAGTTATTCTCCTGTGCAGTAAGAAGAACAGCCTTTGTCCACTCAAGGTTATTGATATTGAACTGTCCTACCGCATAATGACCTTCTACTGCCTTTTTTAACATTTCTGTTGCTGATACTAACATTTTTCATCCTCCGTAATATATATTTAATTTTTTACTAATTTATTTTATGCTGTTATCTCTGTAATAATAGTACAGATATTGCTGAGCAAATCCTGCAAGAGCACCGTATTTCTCAGATACAAATTTCATTATATCCGCTTCTCCGACTCCGTACACCTCGTTTAAAATCCGTTTTATCCAGACATCCGTCGGAAAAACCGAAAATCTTCCCAAAGAGAACAACATAATGCAGTCTGCGACCTTACCGCCTACACCTTTTATCTTCATAAGTGTCTTTTTAAGCTCCGCATCCTCCATTGCATCAAGGCGGGATAAATCCACCTCTCCGCTTGCCACCTTTTTTGCAGCATCAAGAATATACTTGTCACGATAACCTGCTCTGAGCGGTGCCAAATCCTCACATTCAAGAACAGCCAATCGCTCAGGAGCGGGAAACGAATAATAGATTTTATCGCCGTCTGAAATTTCATCGCCATACATTTGGCAAAGCATCTCTATTATCTTTTTAATTCTTGGAATATTATTATTTGCAGATATTATAAAAGATACAATAGTCTCCCACACATTTTGTCTGAGTATCCTTATGCCGCACCCAAACTCAATACACTTTTTAAGCTCTCCGTCTGTGCCAATAAGACTGCTTTGGATTTTAGCATAATCAGTATCAAAGTCAAAATATCTGCCCCAGAACTCCTCATCGCCGTCTCTGCAAATCAGTTCACGGTTTTTAATGTGACATACTCTGCCGTCGGCAATCCCCGTATATACGCCTTCATCATCACAATTCCAGCGAAAGCATTGTCCGCACTCAAAGGTATGTACCGCATTGAACGCATGAGTATTTGATATCTGCATTACAATCACCTATAAGTCTTCTTTCTCTGCAATTTTATAAGAAAGCCGCATCAGACTGTCACCCAAGTGAACATTTTCAACCGCAATATCCTCTGTTGCGGAAAGCTCAGTATATGAAAAGTTCATAAAAGCCTTTATACCAAGGCCGACAAGCTCCTTTGCAACTCTGTTCATTGCGTCCTTAGGAACAGCCAGAATTGCCATCTGAGGCTTGTTTTCCATGATAAATGACGCAACATCACTATATGGCAAAACATTAAGCTGAGCTACCTTCATACCCTCTTTTTGGGGGTCAGCGTCAAAAATCCCTATAAGCTTAAATCCTCTTGATTCAAACTTTGTGTTAATCGCAAAGGTTCTGCCCATATTTCCCGCACCGATAAGTATTGCGGTGTAACCTCTGTCAATTCCAAGAATTTTAGCAATGCTCTCTTTTAAAAATTTTACATTATATCCGTAACCCTGCTGTCCAAACCCTCCGAAGCAGTTCAAATCCTGTCTTATCTGCGATGCAGTAACATTCATTCTTCTGCTCAGTTCCTTGGAGGAAATCCTTTCAATTCCGCTGTTGTCCATCTCGGTCAGGTATCTGTAATATCTCGGCAGTCTGTTGACAACAGATGCTGACACCTTCTTTTCCATATAGAATTACACCCCTGTTAATTCTTCAATCTTTCATTTATTGCAAGCAAAAATTCCTCGGTGTTAACTTTTTTCTTATTTTCAAGGCTTGAGAGTGCATATAAGTCACCCGTCATAATTCCATCCTCTATTGTAGCGATTGTAGCCGCCTCCAGCTTATCGGCAAAAGCACAGAGGTCCGAAAGTCCGTCAAGCTCACCTCTCTTGCGGAGAGCACCCGTCCATGCAAACAGAGTAGCCACACTGTTTGTAGAGGTCTCCTCCCCCTTTAAATGCTTGTAATAATGTCTCTGCACCGTTCCATGTGCAGCCTCATACTCATATGTGCCGTCAGGAGATACAAGAACAGATGTCATCATTGCAAGACTTCCGTATGCAGTTGCAACCATATCCGACATAACATCACCGTCATAGTTCTTACAAGCCCAGATGTAGCCACCCTCGGAACGGACAACTCTTGCAACAGCATCGTCTATCAGAGTATAGAAGTATTCAATGCCTGCTGCATCAAACTTATCCTTATATTCACTCTCAAATATCTCATTGAAGATATCCTTAAATCTGTGGTCATACTTTTTAGATATTGTATCCTTTGTAGCAAACCAGATATCCTGCTTGGTATCGAGTGCATAGTTAAAGCAACAACGAGCAAAGCTTGAAATTGAGCTGTCAATGTTGTGAAGTCCCTGAATAATGCCTGCACTATCACCAAACTCATGTATTGTCTGACGGATTTCGTTTCCATCCTTATCAGTGCAAATGATTTCACACTTTGAACCCTCGGGAACCTGCATCTCGGTATTTTTGTAAACATCGCCGTATGCGTGACGGGCAATCGTTATCGGTTTTGTCCATGTAGGAATGTAAGGTGTGATACCCTTTACGATAATCGGTGCACGGAATACCGTTCCGTCAAGGATTGCACGGATAGTGCCGTTGGGCGACTTCCACATCTCCTTTAAGTTATATTCCTTTACACGCTCCGCATTAGGTGTAATGGTTGCGCACTTTACAGCTACGCCATACTTTTTTGTAGCATATGCCGAGTCAAATGTAACCTTATCATTGGTTTCGTTTCTTTACACAAGGCCTACATCATAGTATTCTGTCTTTAAATCAACATAAGGCAGAATAAGTATATCCTTTATCATCTTCCAGATAATTCTGGTCATCTCATCCCCGTCCATCTCGACAAGGGGTGTAGTCATCTTAATCTTTTCCATTTTGATTTACTCCTCTCTTAAACCTTTACGCGTTTTCCTTTGTGTAATTGAGCAATCCGCCTGCAACCAACATCTCTCTCTGACGGTCGGATAAATCAAGCTTAACTTTAAAATCAAAGCCTTTTGTCACATTGGTAACCGTAATTTCAGACTCTGTCAAAATACTGTTTTTAAGGCCTGTCATTTTAAGCTCGTCTGCCTGCTCAATTCTGTCATAGTCTGCCTCGTTTGCAAAGGTCATGGGAATAATACCTGCGTTTATAAGATTTGCCATGTGAATTCTTGCAAATGACTTAACGATTACAGCCTTTACACCAAGGTAGAGCGGAGCGAGTGCCGCATGCTCTCTTGACGAACCTTGTCCGTAGTTTGAACCTCCGACTACAATGCTCTTGCCAAGCTCAAGTGCTCGGTCATGGAACTTCTCGTCACATACCGCAAAGCAATATTCCGAAATCTTGGGAATATTTGAACGCAAGGGAAGAATTTTTGCACCTGCAGGCATAATATGGTCTGTTGTAATATTGTCTCCAACCTTTAGGCTGCACTGTGCGTCAATCTCGTCGCTAAGGGGTACAGATACGGGGAAGGGCTTAATGTTCGGGCCTCTCAATACCTCAACGCTGTCCATATCCTCTTCCGCTACGGGCGGAACTATCATATTATCGTTTATTGTAAATATCTCAGGAAGCTCAAACTTCGGCATTTCGCCGAGGGTTCTCGGGTCTGTCAGCACACCTGTAAGCGCAGATGCCGCCGCAAGCTCGGGAGATACAAGATAAATCTGACCGTCCTTGGTACCCGAGCGTCCTTCAAAGTTTCTGTTAAAGGTACGAAGCGAAATACCGCCCGAATTAGGTGACTGTCCCATACCGATACAAGGTCCGCAGGCACTCTCGAGTATTCTTGCACCTGCATCAATCATATCAGAGAGAGCACCGCAAGCCGCAAGCATATTTAAAACCTGTTTGGAACCCGGAGCGATAGAAAGCGATACATCGGGATGTACCGTCTTGCCCTTTAATATATGAGCAACCTTTAACATATCAAGAAGCGATGAATTTGTGCATGAACCAATACATACCTGATCTATCTTCATAGCACCTATCTCCTCAACCGACTTAACATTGTCGGGTGAATGAGGACATGCCGCAAGAGGTACAAGCTCGCTTAAATTGATTTCAACTACCTCGTCATATACTGCATCGGGGTCAGCTGCAAGTGGAGTATAATCCTCCTCACGGCACTGAGCCTTTAAGAACTCTCTTGTTGTTTCGTCAGACGGGAATATAGAGGTTGTTGCACCAAGCTCTGCACCCATGTTTGTAATGGTTGCACGCTCGGGCACAGAAAGTGTAGCTACACCTTCGCCACAATACTCTATAATCTTACCTACGCCGCCCTTTACTGAAAGTCTGCGAAGAACCTCTAAAATTACATCCTTTGCCGCAACCCAGGGACTAAGCTTTCCTGTAAGCTCAACCTTAACAATCTTAGGACAGGTTATGTAATATGTACCGCCGCCCATAGCAACAGCGACATCCATACGGCCTGCTCCTATTGCAATCATACCAATACCGCCGCCGGTGGGTGTATGGCTGTCAGAGCCGATAAGAGTCTTTCCGGGAATACCAAACCTCTCCAAGTGAACCTGATGACAAATTCCGTTACCCGGTCTTGAAAAATAAATTCCGTGTTTTTTACATACACTTCCTATAAATCTGTGGTCGTCTGCGTTTTCAAAACCGCTTTGAAGTGTGTTGTGGTCAATATATGCAACTGACCTCTCTGTCTTAACCCTCGGAACTCCCATAGCCTCAAACTCGAGATAAGCCATTGTTCCCGTAGCGTCCTGAGTCAAAGTCTGGTCAATCTTAATTCCTATTTCTGTTCCGGCAATCATCTCACCGCTCACAAGATGGTTCTTAAGTATTTTCTGAGCAAGTGTCATACCCATTGCAGTCATCCTTTCATTTTTTAATTTCAAACAAAATATATCATTCTATATTTTATCCTACTGTTAAAATAATGTCAAGTAGACCGACAAAAAAGTTATGACTTTAATCATGCGTATTTATAGTCGATTTTAACAAAATTATTTTACAGTAACTCACCGATTGAAAATGCCTCCTGCTTTGGCAGGTGGTCAATGAGCATACAAAACATTTTAAATTCTCCTGCAAAATCCTCCTTTGCCTCGATATCGCTGTACGCAATGCTTTGTGTTAGTGAAATTTCAATCTCGTCA
>JAZUCQ010000094.1:0-20915 GCA_045639145.1 Clostridia bacterium
AAGAAATAATATGCCGAGTGCCCGCAGGTGCATTTTTCTCGGAGGATATTTTTGCGGCACAGGGTATGAAAATTCCTATAAAAATAACCTCAACGGGCAGCGCTTGGGTGGATTTTGTTGATGACTTTAACTCAGCCGGGATAAACCAGACGCGGCATCGTCTTATGCTTAGGATTTGTGCAAGGGTGCAGCTTCATACTGTGTATGACAAGACCGAAAAAGAAATAATAACAGATATACCGATAACCGACATAATAACCGTAGGCGAAGTGCCAAGTTTTGTGACAAATGGATATAATGAAAAATAGGAGACGCAAGCGAAGTGATATAATGATGGCAGACACAAAAAAGTGTCTGCCATCATTTTTTATGTTATACTAAAGAATCCGTTCCCTTTAAATTATTGTGCCATTTCCTCTGCCTGACTAAGGATTGCCTCAAGCTGCTGACGCAGCTCCTCCTTACGCTCGGGGTCATCGGTATCATTAAACTCATTTATCATACCCTCAAGCTCCTCGGCAGACTCTACAACGGGAGCCTCTGCCCCGCCTTGTGTCTCATCGTTCTTTTTCTCTGTTTGCTCGCTTTGCTGATTTTCTTCCGCCGCATTATCTGTGCTTGACTTAACAGGTGCTTTATCAGGCATCTCGCCTTTTTCCTCTGCGCATCCTGCAAAACAGAACGCAAGCATCACACATAAAACTAAAGCTAATATTTTCTTCAATTTTCTATCCTCCGTTTATTTTATATCAATTTTAATTTCACCGTTTTGGGCATCGGCATACGCAGTCTGACCGCTGTTTAGCTCTCCTGCAATAAGCCTCTGTGCCAGAGCATCTTCAATATGTCTCTCGATATATCTTCGCATCGGACGCGCTCCGTATTCCTTTTTATATGACTTATCAAGTATAACATCCTTTGCCGCATCGCAAATCTCAAGAGAAACTCCCTTTTCCGAAAGTCCCTCGCGTAAGTCATCAAGCATAAGATTTATAATCTCGCAAAGCTCCTCGCGTTTGAGTTCCTTGAAAATTACCGTCTCGTCAACACGGTTTAAAAACTCGGGTCTGAACATTCCTTTAAGCGCACGCTCTATCTTAATGCTGATTGCCTCTTCATCGTCATTAAAGCCTACAATATTTGACCTCTGGTCACTGCCTGCATTTGATGTCATAATAATAATCGTATTCTCAAACGAAACTGTCTTTCCGTGGCTGTCGGTTATTCTTCCGTCGTCGAGTATCTGCAAAAGGATATTGAATATATCCGCGTGTGCTTTTTCAATCTCATCAAGCAGTATTACCGAATAGGGACGGCGGCGTATCTTCTCGGTAAGCTGTCCTGCATCGTCATAACCCACATACCCGGGTGGCGAACCGATAAGCTTTGCAACCGAGTGCTTTTCCATATACTCGGACATATCAAGACGGATAAGCGAATCCTGACCGTCGAATACTTCCTCTGCAATTCTCTTTACAAGCTCGGTTTTGCCGACACCCGTCGGACCTACAAAGATAAAGGACACAGGTCTGCGCTTTAAGCTTATCCCTGCCCTTTTACGCCGAATTGCTCTTGACACCGCAGACACAGCCTCGTCCTGACCGATAAGCCGTCTGTGAAGTCTCTCCTCTAAGTTTTTAAGCTTGCTGGTTTCAAACTCGCTTATATGCTTTACGGGAATTTTTGTCCAAAGCTCAATTACAGACGCAATATTTTCGTCCGTCAGTTCAACCTCAATTCCCTCACTCTCAAGCTTTGAAAGCTTCTCAGTTACACGCATTTTGCGGCTTTTAAGCTCGGCTGTCTTTTCGTAGTCAACCTCTTCGGCTTCTGCCGCTTTTTCATTCTCTGCATTGATTTGTTCAAGCTCGGCTTTAAGCTTTTCAATCTCGATAAGCTTTTTGTTTTCAAGGTTTGCCCTCGATGCCGCCTCATCAATTACATCTATCGCTTTATCGGGCAAAAATCTGTCGCTGATATACCGCTCCGACAAAACCGTTGCACACCGTATTATCTCGTCTGAAATTTTTACCGAATGATATTTCTCGTAATAGCCCTTTATTCCCTTTAAAATTTCTATCGTCTCATCAACTGTCGGCTCTTCAACAATAACTGTCTGAAATCTGCGTTCAAGCGCCGCGTCCTTTTCGATGTGCTTTCTGTACTCTTCAAGAGTAGTCGCACCGATAACCTGAATTTCACCGCGTGAGAGAGCAGGCTTTAGGATATTGCCCGCACTCATACCGCCCTCCGCGTCACCTGCCGAGGATATGGTGTGGATTTCGTCTATTACAAGAATAATATTTCCTGCCCGTTTTGTCTCCTCAATGATGTTGCGAAGCCTTGACTCAAACTGACCACGGAACTGCGTGCCTGCAACAACCGCCGTCATATCAAGCAGGTATATCTCATATTTTAAAAGCTTTGCCGGAACCTCGCCGTTTACAATCTTAAGTGCAAGTCCCTCTGCGATAGCAGTTTTACCTACACCCGGTTCACCGATTAAGCATGGATTGTTTTTGGTTCTGCGGTTTAAAATTTGTGCAGTTCGCTCCATCTCACGCTCTCTGCCGATTACTGCGTCTATCTCACCTCTGCGTGCCTTTTCTGTAAGGTTTACTCCGTAGGTGTCAAGATTTTTTCTCTTTTTATCCTTTTTGTCTTTCTTGGAAGGCTCCTTTGTGTTCTTGGGAGCAGGTCCGCCTTCTGACGGTGTACCGCTTTGACCAAAAATTCTGTTCATAAATTCAAACGGATTTTTCTGCATACTGCGGCTCATATTCTCGTCAGCTGTATCGTCTTCTTCGTCAGATACCTCTGCGTCTCCGCCAAGCTGCTCACTCATCAGCCGCATCTCCTCGCCAATGTCAATGTTGTCGCCCATCTCCTCCATCATTGCCGCCATTTCGCGGTTGAGTCCGTCCATCTCTTCTGCATTTATACCCATATTTTTCATTATATCATTTACGGGACCAAGGTTAAGCTCCTGAGCACAGGTTAAGCAATAACCCTCGTTTTTGGTAGTCCCGTCAGGTTCCATCTTTGTAACATATACAACCGCAAGGTTTTTCTTGCATTTACAGCACAGCATAGCTGTCACACCTTTCATTTCAAAATATCTTTGAAGATAATTTAAAGTATAGTATAACACATATATAAAAATTCCGCAAGACCTCAAAATTTTAAAACGGCACACAAGTGCCGTTTTGGGTCAATATGATTTTTCCATCAATTCGCGAAGCTCATTCTCTGCCGCCTCAACCTCTTTTAAAAACTCATTTGCGGAAATCCTGAAAGCTCCGCTGCCGAGAATAATAATCTGTTCCATATAATCAGAGGTCGCAACCCTGACATTATAATTTTCCCCAAGCTTATGACTCACCTTTTCAATGTAACTGTCGGCAGTCTCCGCCTCCTTGGTATATACAACCGAGATATTATGCACCGTTTCTATACTGCCCGGATTTCCCTTTACTTTATACGCGTCAAACACTAAAATTACTTCGGTGTTCCGCATTGCACGATACGCACAAAGTCTGTTTATAAGTGTTGTCCGTGCAAGGTCAATATCAAGCTTTGATGCCTCTTTTAAGTCCTCCCACGCAAATATAATATTATATCCGTCAACAAGCAGATAATCACCAAGCTTGAGTCTTGCCTTGGGATATTTGGTCTGCTGAGGCTTATTCTCTTTTTTAGTATACATGGGATGGTGCGACTTGTTTTTTATCTTTCCGTAGGTCAGCTCAAATATTTTGAGTAATTCCTCATCACTTGCAAGGGTTGAGCTTCTCTGCCGTACAGGAGTATCGGAAGCCGAAATCAGCTTTGGCTCGCTGAGGTCGAGTGCCTCGATATGCATATGCTCAAATACCTCGTCCCACTTTACATTAAAGCCTGCACCATGCGCACAGAACACCGAGCCTGACGGATTTTCGGTATCGCTGTCGGGATTGTAGCCGATTTTGTCTATAATCTCTTCTGCGTCTGCACACGGCTCATAGCCTTTAACAGAGCACGAAAGTCTGCCCTCGCCCTTAGTATATGCAATAACCTCTCTGTGATAATCAGACATTTTGGAAACAGGAGCCTCTCCGCGGATAACAGTTGTCTCGCCCTCGGTTTCGGGTGCAGAAAATCTTCCGCCCATCTGACCTATATCCGTCATTGCTCTGCCTACTGATGATGTCGGCAGTTCAAGTACAAATTCATACCACGGCTCAAGCAGAACATTCTCAGCCTGCATAAGTCCTTGCCGCACGGCTCTGTATGTTGCCTGACGGAAGTCGCCGCCCTCGGTATGCTTTAAGTGTGCCCGACCCGCAACCAATGTAATCTTTACATCTGTCAAGGGCGAGCCTGTAAGAACACCAACATGCTCCTTCTCGGCAAGATGTGTCATAATCAGCCTTTGCCAGTTTTTTGAAAGCTCGTCCTCTCCGCACTTTGAGGCAAATCTTATTCCGCTTCCTCTTTTGCCTGCCTCTATCAAAAGATGAACCTCCGCATAGTGCCTGAGCGGCTCATAATGCCCTACACCCTCTACGCGGTTTGCGATAGTTTCTTTATATATTATGCTTCCCTTTTCAAACTCGACCTCCATATCAAACCTCTGTGCGATAATGCTCTTTAAAACCTCAAGCTGTACCTCGCCCATAAGCTGTGCACGGATTTCCTGCATCTGCTCGTTCCAGATTATATTAAGCTGAGTTTCCTCTTCCTCCAGCTTTTTCAGGTTTGTAATGGCAGTATGAGTATCATACCCCTCGGGCAGTCTTACGGCATAATTAAAAACAGGCTCAAGCGTAAGCGGCTTTGAGCCTTCCTCCGCACCAAGTCCGTCACCTGCGGACACCTGCGAAAGCCCCGTGACCGCACACACGCAGCCTGCGGATATTTCAGCAACACCTTTGTATTTTTCGCCCGAATATATTCGGATTTCGTTTATCTTCTCGTCACCTATAAGAGTTTTAACCTTAAGACTTCCGCCCGTAATCTTCATGTGTGCAAGACGGCTTCCTCTTTCATCCTCAGATATTTTAAAAACTCTCGCCCCGAATTCCTGTCCAAAGCTTTTTTTAAGTGTAAATTTATCAAGAAAATCCGCAAACTCCCTCACCCCGTCAAGCTTCAATGCAGAACCGAAAAAGCAAGGAAAAATCTCGCATTTGGAAATCGCCCCTGCAACCGATGCATCAGACAGCTTGCCGCTTTGCAAAAATTCTTCCATTAAGTCCTCACTGCACATTGCCGCAGACTCTGCAAAATCGCCCGTAAAATCAACACAGCAATCCGCAATACGGCTGCAAAGCTCATCCATCATCTTTTCCTTTGATGTATCAGGCAAATCCATCTTGTTTACAAATATAAAAGTCGGGATATTGTGATGCTTCAAAAGCCGGCGGAGAGTTTCGGTATGGCTCCTCACACCGTCTGTTGCGCTGATAACCAGCACAGCATAATCAAGAATTTGGAGCGTTCTCTCCGTCTCGGCAGAAAAATCTATATGCCCCGGTGTATCAACAAGCGTAATCTCGGTTTCAGGTAAAGAGATTACTGCCTGCTTTGAAAAAATCGTGATACCTCGCTGTCTCTCAATCTCGTTTGTATCAAGAAAAGCATCGCCCTTGTCCACTCTGCCGAGCCTGCGGATTTCTCCCGACTCGTAAAGCAAAGCCTCGGACAGAGTTGTCTTGCCCGAGTCAACATGGGCAAGTATTCCTATAACAATTCTTTTCATAATCCCTAAATGCTCTCAATATAATTAACAATCATTTGTGCGGCATTATCAATGCCTATTCTGTCGGTCGCGATTGACAAATCGTAGTTGTCGACGCTTCCCCAGATTTTGTTTGTGTAGAAGTTATAAAAAGAGCTTCTCCTCTTATCCGTCTTGGTTATGTAATCAAGTGCGTTCTTTTCTTTCATTTCATATTTTTCCATTATTCTTTTGGTACGGAAGTCAATATCTGCATGAACAAACACATTGACAAGCCTCGGCTGGTCTCTGAGTATATAATCCGCACACCTGCCAACCATAACGCATGACTCCTTTTCCGCAATGGAACGGATAACCTGTGATTGAATTCTGAAAATATTATCGGCATTTGTCGCATCGCCGTAACGGCTGTAAATTCCCGTACCCGACTGAAGTCCCATAACAAGCGAATACAAAAGACTTGTGGTAGGCTTTTCGTCAAGTCCGTCAAACAGATTTTCCGAAAGACCGCTCTCCTTTGCCGCAATTCCTATAAGCTCTCTATCATAAAAACCAATACCAAGCAGCTCAGACACTCTCTTTGCAACCTCGTGCCCTCCCGAGCCGAACTGTCTTGCTATTGTAAGTATTATCTTTTCACTCATTGAACATTCCCCCAAAATATTATAGTGCTATTATTGTACCATATTTTAAGGGTAATTTAAATAATTTTTTTATATTTGCATATAGAAAACAATTACGCTTTTTTATACAAATTTACCATAGACACTCCCGAATAATAGTGCTTTAAAATCTGCGTATAGTTCCTCCCCTCCTGCGCCATCGCATTTGCGCCGTTCTGGCTCATGCCCACTCCATGTCCGTAGCCTTTTACCCTGAAGGTAACCTTGTCACCGTCAAACAGAATTTCAAAATTTGTACTCCTCAAATCAAATATATCTCTTATCTCGTCGCCGCCAAACTCAACTCCGCCGATTTGTATGCGCGAAATACCACCGCCCTGAGTTCTTGTCACTTCCCCGACACATTCATCAAGCTCTGATATTTCCACTCCCTCCTTGGCGTTCTTCAGCTTTTGAACAAACAAATCCTTAGGATATGTACTCATCGACTCAAAGCCGTCCGCACCTATATCACCGCGGCTCGGCACAGACTTGAGATACGGCAGCGAAGTCCCCCATACCTCCTCTACATTTTCGGTTCTGCCTCCGCTGATAGCATAAAAGTACGCCTTGACCACCTTGTTGTCATATGTCATATATTCACCACATGTAGCATCAACCGCGTCCCTTATTTTCGCTTCATAATCAGCTGCAAATCTGCTGTCCCAGCTTGTCTTTACCTCTGCGATATCACGCCATGACTTACAATGTGCAAAATCGGTGCAAACCATTGCACCTCGGTGCTCTTCGGGGCGGTTGCCGCCAAAATAGTCTGCGATTTTACTCAGGATATAGCTTCTTGCCGCAACCGCCTGTGCCTTGAGTGCCTCTGCGTGATAGGTCGGCGGCATCTCACCGGCTAAAACACCGACAAGGTATTCCTCAAGCTCTATCTCAAAAAGCTTGTCCGAAGATGTTTCATAAACAGTTATATTAAACGGCTCGGTAAAGCTTCCGCTTGTAACCGCGTCGCCCTCCCCCTCGGGTATCTCTGTATCTGTCAATCCGTCTTTGCCACCCACTCCGCCAATCACCATGGGAATTAAAAAAACAGTAAGCACAACCGCCAGAATAAATGCAAGTATATTTTTCATTAATATCTCTCCTCGTATTTTACATTCATAAAATCATATGAAAAAATTTGTAAAAATATTCTTGACAAGCTCGCAATTTTATAATATAATATTTGAGTTATTGTATATAACAATCCTTACTCCCATAATGTTTGGGGGTCAAAGTCCAGAAGGAGGTGACAAGAATGACAGAGAAGATCAATAAGTACGAAACTATTTTCGTTGTTGATGCAACCAAGACAGAAGAGGAAATCACAGCTTTGGTTGAAAAGTTCAAGTCATTGATTGCGGCAAACGGTGAGGTTGAGAGCGTTGACGATTGGGGAAAACGCAGACTCGCTTATGCAATCAACGATTTAACTGAAGGTTACTACACATTAGTTACCTTTAAGTCAAGCCCTGATTTTCCGGCTGAGCTCGAGCGTGTATACGGAATTACCGACGGTATTATCCGCAACATCGTTATCAAGTGTGAGGAGGAATAGTCTATGATTAACAAAGCAATTTTAATGGGCAGACTCACGCGTGACCCTGAACTCCGTCATACGGGTACGGGCACTCCCGTTTGCAGCTTTTCTATCGCTATAGACAATGGCTACGGCGAGAACAGACAAACGGATTTTATAAATTGTGTTGCCTGGAACAAAACTGCTGAATTTGTCAGCAACTATTTTTCCAAGGGCAAGATGATTATTGTTATCGGTCGTATCTCGACCAGAAGCTGGGAAGGTCAGGACGGTAAGCGCAACTACACAACAGAAGTTGTCGCAAATGAAGTTAGCTTTGGAGAAACTAAACGCACTCAGGACGGCGGCTCATATCAGGCGGCTCCTGCAGGCGGACAGAATAGCTATTCTGCACCGCAAAGCGTACCTCAGATGCCCGATTTGGCAGACGATGATTTTTCTCCCTTGCTTGATACTGACGATGATCTCCCGTTTTAATTAAAAATAAGGAGGCGAAATAAATGTCTGAAGAAAGAAGAATGGAAAGACCCCGCGTAAGACGCGCAAAGAAAAAGGTTTGTGCTTTCTGCGTTGACAAGGTTGACCACATAGATTATAAGGATGTTGCAAAGCTCAGAAGATATGTTACAGAGCGTGCTAAGATTCTTCCCAGAAGAATCAGCGGTTGCTGTGCAAAGCACCAGCGTCAGCTTACTGTTGCTATAAAGAGAGCAAGACAGATTGCACTTTTACCTTATACATCAGACTAATAAATTTAAAAGAGGCTCACATGAGCCTCTTTTTTGTTTTATTCTGCCGGTTCTGCGTATTCTGCAGCCTCGACTTTTACCTCAACGGTGTTCTTCTTATCGTCCTTGGCTTTAAAAAGCTCTGCAACCTTATCAATCGCATCAGGAACGATATCCACAAGGCGGTCATAAATGCTGTTCTGGGGTGTTACGGAAATCATTCTTATTTTTCCGTTGCCCACAACCAAAAACGCCTCGGGCGTAAGAGAGATACCGCCTCCTGTACCGCCGCCGAACATATTTTTAGGCTCGGTCGCCGTATCACCCTTTTTACTTCTCATTTTTTCAAACTCGCTGCCGCCTACGCCAAATCCGATTGCAACCTTAGAAATCGGAATTATAACAGAGCCGTCGGGAGAGGTGATAGCATCGCCAACGATAGTGTTTACATCTATCATCTCCTTAAGTCCTTGAAGAGCGGTATACATTATGCCCTCTATCGGATGCTTATCTGCCATTTTTCTCACTTCCTTTTGAAATTTTATCTTTAAAATAGGTAACCGCAGGCACAAACAGCGACGAAAGTGCCGCTCTTATAATATGTGCCGCCCTTACCTTAATTATACTTCTGACCTCTATGTCAAATCTCTCACCATAAAAATCGGGAGTTATATCAAGCGTCGGATATACTATATGAAAATACCTCGTAAGTATTGGATAAGCTGTGCCGACAAGCCCCCATGCAGAGCCGTAAATTATGCCCGTTGCCGCAGGGTTATTTGTTCCGTATTCAAGCTTTACAAAAAGATTGGTTATATGGATTTTATGTCTCATCTTGCCGAGGAGCTTTTTAATAATTCCCATTCCGTAGGAGTATGTCTCGCAAATCTCGTCCCATACATTTTTAAGTTCTTCTGCGTCAAAGCCTGTCTCGGGGTTAAAAATACGCTTTTTTATCTCATCTGTCTTGCTTGAAATAAATGACTTCTCTGACTTTTCGGCACCTGCCACACCCTCGGTTTTAACTTCCTCTTTCTTTTCTGCCAAATCGTATTTGATTTCTTTTCGGTAAAACGGTGTCTGTATTCTGACAACCAGCAGCTTGTCCTTATAGCTGATATAAACTGTGCTGAAAGCCGAAAGCTGTATAATTAAGAGCAATGCAATAATCAAAATTATGGCAAGTATTATATACAGCATACCGCTCCCCCGCTTTACTCAAAATTTTATTCTTCTGCCAAATCAGGCATTTCCGTTTCAGCAATCTCGGGCATCTCCTCCTGTTTGAAGTCGATAACGCCCTCCATTTCTATCTGCTCCGCCTCCTCAGCCGATTGTCCGAGTGACTCATAATCGGGTAAATCCGCAAGGCTCTCTATGCCGAAAATACGCAAAAAGTGCTGCGTTGTACCAAACAGTATCGGTCTGCCCGGAGCGTCGAGCCTGCCCTTTTCCTCGATAAAGTTTCTCTCTATCAGGCGGTTTACTATATAATCACAGTTGACACCTCTGATATGCTCGATAGAGCTTCTGGTAACGGGCTGCTTATATGCAACTATCGACAAAACCTCAAGTGCCGCATTTGAAAGATTTTGCTTTCTCGGCGGCTCGGCAAGCCTTGAGACATACTCAAAGTACTCACCTCTGGTGCTCATCTGATAGCTGTCCTCCATGCGTATGATATGTATTCCGCGCCGCTCGAAGCTGTAATCATCCATCATTTTTTTGAGGATTTCTCTCAGCGTACGCTTGTCAACATCCACAATATCTGCAAGCCGCTCCAATTCCACTGCGTCTCCTGCCGCAAAAAGAACAGCTTCTACTATTGCCTTGATTTCTCTTATATCCATTGGTTTCCCTCTTATTCTTCGATTATATCTATATCAAAGTCCGAATTATCCGCCATATATATGTCGGGGTTTTCTATATTCCCGTCTTCTGAATATTCTACCCTTATTTTCTTAATTTTAATCAGCTCAAGCACCGCCATAAACGACGCAACTGCCTCTGCACGCGTTTTAGAGCCTTTGAACAAATCCTTAAAGAGCATATGTGTTTTTTGTCTCAGCATCTTCCAGATATGCGAAACACGAGTTCTGACCGACACCTTTTCGTGTCCTACTATTCCTTTAAAGGACTGCTTTGGCGGCGGCAGCTGTCTCTCCAACCGACGGAATGCCCGTCTGTATGCCTCGATTATACTTTCCTTAGTGAGCGGCTCAGTATTCAGCTCTGCAGGCGGTGTTTCGATTGCATCGGGTGTTTTAAAGAACATATACTCACCGATATGTTCCCGCTCCTTAAAATACGCAATCGACTCCTTAACCTTTTTGTATTCGGTAAGTCTGCGAACAAGCTCTTCCCTCGGGTCAACGCCGTCTTCCTCTTCCTCCTCAGGCTTTGGCAGGAGCATTTTTGATTTTATATGCAAAAGAGTTGCTGCAAGAACAAGAAACTCGCTTGAAATTTCAAGGTCCATTTCCTTCATCTCGTCCATGACAGCAAGATATTGGTCAAGTATAAGTGATATTGGGATATCGTATATGCTGACCTTGTTTTTGCGGATAAGCATAAGCAAGAGGTCAAGCGGCCCCTCAAAGCTATCCAGCTTAAATTTTAACTGCTCCATATTAACACCCTTTTAGACAAACAACTGTATTATCATACCAAAGAACGAAATTACGGCACTCCTTGCAATGCCCATAAATCTGCTGAAAAACGGAGTATTAATCAAAATAATTAATATAATAAATCCGTATCTTTCGTATTCCATAAACTTAAAATATAATCTCTGCGGAAGAAGTGCCCCCACTATCTTTGAACCGTCAAGCGGCGGTATCGGTATAAGATTGAAAAGTCCCAGACCGATATTATAGATAACAAGGTAATAGCAGATTGTTGAAAACAATCCCAAAATACCCTCGCCCGGCAGCAAAACAACACCAAGACACGCAAGGAATGCCATTACAAGGTTTGAAAGCGGTCCTGCAAAAGAGGTAAACACCATACCAAGCTTTTTATGCTTAAAGTTCCACGGATTAACGGGTACGGGCTTTGCCCAACCAAACCCGAACAAAAACAGGCACAGTGCACCGAACGGGTCTAAGTGATGAAACGGATTGATTGACAGTCTTCCCGAACGCTTTGCTGTCTCGTCTCCGACCGCATACGCGGCAAGCCCGTGCGACATCTCGTGCACCGACAAAGACAACAGAACACAAAATACAATTATTAAGATATTTAAAAGCTTTTCCGAAAACGAGCCTGAACCCGCCAAAATATTAAGCAGCATAATCTTCTCCTACAAATCGTTTTTCACTATATCCTCATAGCTTTCGCGGCGAACCGCAAGAGACGCCTTTCCGTCCTTTATCACAACAACGGGAGGTCTCGGTATACGGTTGTAATTGCTCGCCATTGAATAGTTATATGCACCCGTCGAGAGTATTGCAATAACATCACCCGACTTTACTTCAGCAATCTTCATGCCCTCACCGATTAAGTCGCCCGACTCACAGCACTTGCCTGCAATAGTGACCGTCTTATCTGCAGGTGCAGTCGGATTTTTAACGGGAACGGCGGTATACTTTGCCTGATACATAATATATCTGGGGTTGTCCGCCATACCTCCGTCAACTGACACATAGGTTCTGACATTCTTTATTTCCTTGACCGAACCGACAGTGTAGAGCGTAAGTCCTGCCTCTGCCACGATTGAACGGCCCGGCTCTACCACGATAAACGGGAGCTTAACTCCCCTCTGCCCTGCAACGCGCTTTACAACGGCTGATACGGCTTTCATATATTCGCCGTAATTTATTGGCTTGTCCTCGTCTGTGTACTTAATTCCAAAGCCTCCGCCCAAATTGAGTTCCTCTGCCTCAAATCCGTACTTATCTTTCATATCACCGATAAAATTCATCATAATTTCGGCTGTATGCTCGAACGGTTCAAGCTCGAATATCTGAGAGCCGATATGACAATGAAAACCGACAAGACGGATATTCTCATACGAGAGAATATTTGCCACCATCTGCTCTGCCTCTCCGTTTTCAAGAGCAACACCGAACTTTGAGTCAATCTGTCCCGTCATGATAAAATCATGGGTATGAGCATCTACACCCGGCTTAATCCTGATAAGAATTTCTGCTGCTTTTCCCATCTCGCCGGCTATGCGGTTGAGTAATTCAAGCTCTGTATAATTATCGGCAACTATTCTGCCGATACCGTTTTCAAGGGCAAATCTCAGCTCTGCTTCGGTCTTATTATTACCGTGAAAATATATTTTATCAGCAGGAAATCCCGCCTGAAGAGCTGTATACATCTCTCCGCCCGAGACAACATCAACACCCATATTTTCTTCTTTTATAATTCTGTAAATATATTTACACGAGAGCGCCTTGCTCGCATAAAGAGCAAGTCCCTTGCCGCCGTAATATTCATCAATCGAATTTTTATAGGCTCTGCAATTTCTGCGGACAGTCGCCTCGTCAAGAACATAGGCAGGAGTGCCAAATTCTCTTGCGACATCAAGCAAATCACATCCGCCCATCTGCAGATTTCCACTCTCGTTTACATCCAGACAGTCCATAACAAACTGCATTTTTATCCTCCTATCGTATATACATGCTGCATATTTCTGCATTTGTTTTTTCGTATACTTGTACATCTACAAATTTTATCATATTTAAATACCTTTGTCAAATATTATCTGTATTATGCGATATGTAAATGGTGTGCTTTCAGACTGTCAAAAATCCGAATTTAATGCAAATTATATGTCGAGATGGTACCTAAACGAACATTTGGGTTGCCGAAAGTAAATGTTTGTAAGCTCGTGATATCTTTTAAAGCACCGCGCTCGGAATATCACGCGCACTAAAGTAACGCTGCGTCACGGCGACTGCGAAATAAATCCGAATAACTAAAGCAAATCCTTTTCGGGTGCGTTGACGGGGTGTCGGGGCACTCCCCGACTGCATTTTGGTTACTTTTGGGCAATCAAAAGTGACACCCCCTTAAACGGCAGTTTTGAAAAATTGAAAAATTTTATTGATTTAATCGCCAAGCCCGGTTCCGCCACTGCCGTAAAATCCCTCCACCACCTTCGGTGGTCCCCCTCCCTTTAGGCAAGGGAGGCAAGGGGCGGCAAAGAGAAATTTTTTCAATTTTCCAACATAGAAGCGGATTAGTGTTTATCTGCACACAAAAAGCAGGGTGTAAAACCCTGCTTTTACTATTCTTCTGTTTCCTCTTCAGCATCGGTTTGTGTTTTTATAATACTTACAATCGCATTTTCTATACGATGGTCAACCACCGAGGTTACCTTAATACGCATATTGTTTGTCTCAAGTTCAAACATCTCGCCGTCTGCCGGGATTTCCTGAAGCTCGCTCAGTATCAGACCTGCAAAGGTATTATAATCGCCGTCTTCAACCTTGATACCAAGAGACTCCTCAACATCTTCAATCTCGGCAGAACCATTTATCTGCCAGGTATTCTCGTCCATCTTCAGGATATCGCTCTCTTCAACCTCAGGCTCGTCATACTCGCTGTAAAGCTCTCCGACGATTTCTTCAATCAAATCCTCCTGCGTCACAATTCCCTGAAAACCGCCGTACTCGTCCATTACAACACCCATATGCTCGTTCTCGCTTTGCATCTTGGAGAACAGCTCGTCTGCCTTTATCGTATCGGGTATAAAGAACACATCACGCAATAATGTACGGACATCACCGCCGCCGCCCAGCAAAAATCTGTAAAAGTCGCGGCTTGTGACAATGCCTATCACATCATCTATACTCTCTCCGCAAACGGGATATCTGGTATGATTTGTCTCGTCGATGAATTCCTTCCATGTCTCTACGCTGTCCTCAATCCACAAAATACATGCTTCAGTTCGATGTGTCATAATTTCCTCAACAGGCTTGTCGCCCATCTCGAATATATTATGTATCATCTGCTTTTCATCGTCATCAATGGCTCCGATTTCAGAACCGATATCAACCATCATTCTGATTTCTTCTTCTGTGACTTCTTCGCCCGTGTCTGCATCAGATACGCCAAATACCCTGCCGATTGCTTTTGACAGCAATCTGCAAAGCCACAAAACAGGTTTTGTAACCATGGCTACAAACACTGTATATCCCGACATGGCGAGTGCCAGTTTTTCTGCGTGCTTTGCCGCAACACGGTCGGGCACCATCACAATAAATGATGTATAGAAAATTACTGCAATGATTGTCGCTATGACAATCACCAATACTGCAAGCAAAGGAGACTCCGCCGACGCAATTCCCAGCAATTCACCCATTTTGCAAATAGGTCCGTATAACAGCCTGAGCGAAAGCACCGCAAATGCAATCAAAAGCCATGACGAACACAAATCAAAGCCGTCCATAGCACCCGATGAATTTTTATCGAGCAGGGAGAAAAGCCGTTTTGCAGATTTATTTCCGTCTTCTGCCATTTGCCTGAGCTTGGCATCGCCTACTGCGATGCTTGCCTTTTTTGCCAATGTGTTTATAACACAAAGCACCAATACTACCGCCAAAACAATCAGCCAAGGTCGAGGGGGTAATGAATCCAAATCTAATCAATTCCTTTCAAAAAATAGTACATTTTAGCCGTCACATACATCGTGACTTATATGTGATAAATTTTCGTCTTATTCAAGATAATCCTTAAGCTTACGGCTGCGGCTTGGGTGTCTGAGCTTTCTGAGAGCCTTTGCCTCAATCTGACGAATACGCTCACGGGTTACATCAAATTCCTTGCCGACTTCTTCAAGAGTTCTTGCTCTTCCGTCATCAAGACCAAATCTGAGCCTTAAAACCTTTTCTTCTCTCGGTGTGAGCGTTCCCAGTACCTCAACAAGCTGTTCCTTTAAAAGTGTAAAGGTAGCCGCCTCGGACGGCGCAGGTGCGTCATCATCCTGAATAAAGTCTCCAAGATGGCTGTCCTCCTCCTCGCCTATCGGGGTTTCAAACGAAACAGGCTCCTGCGCAATCTTCATAATCTCGCCAACCTTGTCAACGGGCATATTTACTTCCTTTGCTATCTCCTCGGGAAGAGGGTCACGGCCGAGCTCCTGCACAAGCTGTCTTGATGCACGAACAAGCTTGTTTATAGTCTCTACCATATGAACAGGGATACGGATAGTTCTTGCCTGGTCGGCAATAGCCCTTGTAATCGCCTGTCTTATCCACCATGTAGCGTATGTGCTGAATTTGTAGCCCTTGGTGTAGTCAAACTTATCAACCGCCTTTATAAGACCTAAGTTTCCTTCCTGTATCAAATCAAGGAAGAGCATACCTCTGCCCACATAACGCTTTGCAATACTTACAACAAGTCTGAGGTTTGCCTCGGCAAGCTTTTTCTTTGCTGCACGGTCGCCCTCCGACATTCTTCGTGCAAGCTCTGCTTCCTCCTCGCTTGAGAGAAGGTCAACCTTTCCTATCTCCTTAAGATACATACGAACGGGGTCGTCGATTGCGACATTGCTCGGAACAGACATATCCGCAAGCTCCTCGCGTGATATCTCCATCTCTTCATCGTCAATATCTATGTCGTCATCATCCATAGTTCCTGCAATCTCAACACCGTGCTTCTCAAGGTACTCGAATATTTTTTCTATCTGTTCAGCATCAAGCTCAAGCTCTTCAAGCTTGTCACTTACCTCCTTGTAGCCAAGCACACCCTTTTTCTTACCCTGTTCAAGCAAGCTTTGAAGAATTGCCTTTCTGCTTTGTTTTTTAACCTTCTTTTCTTCTTCCATTGTTAAAACCTTCTTTCTGTTCGTACTGTATCCTTTAGCGGTTGGCATTACCGCTTTTTGGCATTTTTCTTCAGCAGTGCATAAACCGCCTCCAAATCTCCTGCTTCAAGCAATTCATCCTGTTCCGCACGACTTTTCTCTCTTAATATAATATCTATCGGCAAGGCACACGCCTTTTTCTTGTCCTGAATGTTTTTATCGTCGAGCAAAATTTTTGCAATCCGTCCTCTCTCTGCCTCGTCAGCCATAGCCAAAATTCTGTTTATATCAACAACTCCCGACTCTTCATACATCTGCTCTATAACCTCCGCAAGCCACCTATGTATTGTATACGAAAAGCACTGCGGTGTAATTCCTTTTTCTTTTGCTGTGCGGAAAACCAACCTATCGCAAAGCAGACTCAGCAAAAGCTGCTCCGCATTGAAAACACCCATCTGCTGAGGTTCAACACCCTTTTTGTCAGCATCCTTGAGGCGCCGCAGCCGTTGTTCTTCGCTGCGTTCCTCATTTCTTTGAATTGCACGCTTCAAATTTGCAACAGCGACATTTAAGCTTTCTGTCGAAACACCCGACTTCTCAGCGACACGCTTTACATATATCTCGTACTCTACGGGATTTTTTATCTCCGCAAGAACCTTTGCCGCCGCCTCGGTGAACTCTATCATCTTTTCGGTATCCGAAAATTCCGGAATATCACCATCACCTGCACTATATTGTTTCTGAATTTCGTCAATCCTATACTCAAACAGCGGTTTTGCACCCTCAATCAGTACCTTGAACATATCTCCGCCCTTGGTTCTGACAAATTCATCGGGGTCTTTGCCGTCGGTAAGATTTAAAACCTTTGTCTTTATCCCGTGATTTGTAAGAATTTCACCCGCACGCAAAGTTGCTTTTTTGCCTGCCTCGTCAGAGTCATAGCAGAGCACCGCCTTGCCGCCGTAACGCTTGACAAGCCTTGCCTGCTCATCCGTAAACGCTGTTCCGAGTGATGCCACCGCGTTTGTTATTCCCTCCTGATGAAGCGATATAACATCCATATATCCCTCCATCAGCAAAAGTCTGCCCGAACGGTCATCTTTTGCAAGATTTAACCCGAACAGATTTTCCTTCTTCTTGAAAACCAAAGTTTCGGGCGAATTGAGATACTTGCCCGTATTCGGATTATTCACCATAATTCTGCCGCCAAACCCTATAATGTTACCCTGAACATTTATTATCGGGAACATAACTCTGCCGTCGTAGAACGCATCATAATATGTACCGTTGTCACGCCGTTTGGCAAGACCTGCCTCGTACACATCGTGCTCGACATAACCTTTTGATTTAAGGTGGTCGATAAGATTTGTCCAGCCCTCGGGTGCATAACCTATACCGAATGTCTTTATCGTACTGTTTTTAATCCCTCGGTTTTTAAGGTAGGCATATGCGTCCCTTCCCTCGTCACCTGCAAGCTTTGAATAAAAATACCTCGCCGCCTCACGGTTGATGTTGTATATCATCTGTTTTTTGTCAACAGTCTCTTGTCGGCTCTCCCTTGAGCCTCCCGAACGGTTAAACTCGGGAACGGGGATTTTTGCTCTGTCTGCCAGATATCTTACCGCGTCCATAAAATCCAGATGCTCCGCCGCCATAATAAAATGAATTACATTTCCGCCGACACCGCAGCCAAAGCAATGAAACAGCTGCTTGTCGGGCGAGATTGAAAGCGACGGCGATTTTTTATCGTTATGAAGCGGACACAGTGCCGCAAAGCGGTTGCCCACACGCTTGAGCTTTGCATACTCGGATATGACATCCGTTATATCATTTTTTTCGATTACTTCGTCAATAAAATTCTGAAAATCCGCTTCTGCCACCTGTCTCACCACCTTTGTTCATTTGACGCGTAATTTAAATAATTCGACACCTTTTGAAAAATTCCTCTTTTTTATTCATGGTTTTTTAAATTTACTGTTATGTATATTTTCGTCAAAACTTCCTTTTTTCCTCTTTTTAAGAATAATTTATATGTTGGATACTTATTTGTATTTATACTTATAATATTCAACTGCAGTATAAAATCAGGTCAAGAGAGGCTTACATATGGATATTGTAAAGATTTTTTATGGAAAGACAAAAAAAATACCGCCCGTAAGAGCGGTATTTCTAAAGTCTGATTTAATTTTATTTAAGATTATTCAAAAGAGAACTACACACGCTTAACTCCTGTAGCCTGCGGTCCCTTAGCACCTTCAACAACATCAAATTCAACTTCTGCGCCTTCCTCGAGAGTTTTGTAGCCGTCCATGGCAATCGCAGAATAATGAACAAATACATCTGTTCCCTCTTCACTCTCGATGAAACCAAAACCTTTTTCTGCGTTAAACCATTTTACCTTTCCTTGCATTGCTAATACCTCCTAAAATTCTCAGGTCAATGTCCAAATAATGCCGCAACATTAACTGTGCCTTGAATTATACCATAATAATCCAGGCTTGTCAACACTTTTTGTGCAAAATGCACACAATGTCATTATTCGACACACTTCGTTTTGTTATTGATGAATTATTAGCCGCTCAAATTCTCTTATAAAACAGTCATTGTTTTTATCGTAATATTTTCAACGGGACTTCCTCCCTCTGGACCTCTGCGCTCGATTTTCAGGAAATCGTCTACTGTCTCCATTCCCTCTGTAACCTTGCCGAATGCCGCATACTGACCGTCAAGGAAGGTACAGTCGCCATAGCAGATAAAGAACTGGCTGCTTGCAGAATTAGGGTCCATCGACCTTGCCATTGAAACAACTCCTCTTGTATGAGAGAGCGTATTCTGAGCAAATCCGTTCTGTGAAAATTCACCCTTTATATTCTTTCCGCTTCCGCCCATACCTGTTCCCGTGGGGTCACCGCCCTGAGCCATAAAGTCATCTATAACGCGATGGAATACCACTCCGTCATAAAAACCTTCACGGACTAAGCTCTCAAAGTTTGCAGCCGTCTCGGGTGCAAACTCGGGCATAAGCTCTATTATAAACTCTCCGCCTTTTTCCATTTCTACCTTTATTTTTGTGTTATCAGCCATTTTAAATACTTCCTTTCTTAAATTGAGTCGGTCAAAAATTATTCTGCCGCTCCCTTTATCTTTTGTATCGCATTATAAACATCCGTCATTACCGACTCGACCGAAACAGTCGCGGCTACAGCCGTATTTTCCTCAACCCTTGCCGTCTCTAAAATATACGCTTCAAGCTCCGCAAGACCTACTATTCGCTTTATCACATGATACCCGTAATCGCTCGGCACAACTTCGCTTATCTCTCCGTAATCTAAAGCAAATGCGGCTGTCTCAAACTCGGGAACCATCTCACCCTTGCCGAATGTGTAGCCACCGGCTGTCTGACCCGGGTCCTCATTAAACTCTTTCATAAGAGCATTAAAGTCCTCACCTGCAAGCGCACGCTCTCTCACCGTATCAATCGTCGCCTTAGGGTCTGCATGGGTTTCGCTGTCATTCATAATCAAAACATGCTGTGCAGTAATTTTGGCATCGCTTTTGTACTTTTTAAGGGCTGTCTCAAGCTCTGCGTCAATGTACTTGCTGCGATTTGTCCCAATCTCTTCCTCGACCTTTGTGAGTGCAGTTTCAAGCTCATAAATCTCCTTAAAGCCGTCGATTGAGGTTACACCCATCTGCATTAATTCAAGCATCAACGCATCTTCACCATTGCCCTCGATATACTGCTCTACCATCTGTTCGCCCTGGTTTTCCTCGTCATCGGTCAAGGTTATTCCTATACTCTCTCCGTATGCAACTATTGCAGCATTTCTTAAAAGTTCATCTTTTGCTTTTTCTAAAATAGATTGTGCCAGAGTCTTGTCTCCGTCAACCTTTTCATTCCAGTCAACGGCTGTATAATTTCCGTCAAACTCGGGATTTCGGGTATACATCTCCATATAAGCTGTCTGTGCAATATAATATCTGTACTCGTCAAGCGAAAGCTCCTTATCGGTTCCGCCGCTTAAAGTTACCTCATACACAGTTTCCTCACCGTTTTTTACACCCGAGGTCACAGGTCCGTCATCTCCGCAGCCTGCGAAAACCGCCGCCGCAAGAATTAATGATAAAATAGTCACTACACTCTTTTTTAGCATATTCTTCACCGCCTTGTTTATTTGAAAAAATTTCTCTGTGTTTCTCTGTCTTGTTTAAGCTGAGCCGCAAGCGACTCAACTCCATCAAATTTAATTATACCGCGAATGTACTCACAAAATTCAATTTCTATGGTTTTGCCGTACAACTCGCCAAACTTATCATCTATATGTGTTTCGATACAGGCACGGTCATCACCCACGGTAGGTCTTGCCCCTACATTTGTGACAGAGTTATATGTGATGCCGTCAAGGTGTGTTTTCGTTATATATACCCCCGATTTCGGGATAACAACCCCGTCGGGAGCCATAATGTTTGCAGTGGGAAAATTAAGTACGCTTCCGCCAAGCTGATTACC
>JAZUCQ010000095.1:0-26275 GCA_045639145.1 Clostridia bacterium
AGACAAAGGGACTTCCCGAGCCGCTGCTTAAAGAGAACTACGAAAGATGTATCAGAATACCCATGCGGGAAAATATGCGGTCGCTTAATCTGTCGAACTCGGTTGCCGTAATCCTGTACGAGGTGCTGCGGCAGATTGGATTTGAGAATTTAGAGAAAGAAGGGGAATTGCATGATAAAAATAATGAGTGATATGGCAGCGGATATTCCGAAGGATGTTGCCGAGAGACTTGGTATAGTAATCCTTCCTTTTATGATAATGCTGGATGATAAGCAGATTGTTGCGGACATTGACTTAAATCCGCACGATTTTTACAAGATGATTAACGAGGCGGAGGGAATACCCTCGACAAGCCAGATGAGCCCTGCCGAGCTTGAGGATGTTTACCGCAGTATTGGCAGTGAGAATACTATTATTCACATAACCATGTCTGCAAAGGGCAGCGGAATAAACAATACATCACAGCTTGTATCGTCTCAGCTCAATGACGAGGGGTTTGACATAACCGTTATCGACTCTACCATGTATTCAATGACAATCGGCAAGGCGGTAATAGAGGCTGCAAAGATGGCACAGGAGGGCAGAGGCAAGCAGGAGATAGTTGACTATGTAAAAGAGGTCTACGCCCGTGACAGCGCATACTTTGTGGTGGACGACCTGACATATCTGAGAAAAGGCGGAAGAATAAAGGCAACCGCCATGGCGACTGCAAAGGTGCTTGACATCAAACCTATATTAATGGTAAGAGACGGGTTGGTTGAGGCTTTTAAAAAGGTGCGCGGTATCAAAAAGGCAATGTCAACGCTTGTTGACTTTATCGAGGAGAGAATGGATAACCCTACCGAAAATTCGGTACTGATTTTACATTCTGACGCACAGGATAAGGTTGATATAATCGAACAGATGATAAAGGACAGAGTAAACCCGAAGGAAATAGAGTACGCGGATATCGGTCCTATCATTACATCACATGCGGGAACGGGAGTTGTGGGAGTTTATTTTAAGCACAAAAAACCATATACCGAATACGAAAATAATTAAGAGGCTTAAGGCAGAAAGGGGAGGCTTGTATGTTTTTAGAGCATGATGAGATGAAGTTTGCAATTTTATATACAATCGAAAAGAATACAGAGCCGATAACGATGCCTGAGCTTTGTGATATCTTAACATGGGAAAAGCAGGTCATGAACTACTTTGACCTGGCGCTTATGCTAAACGAGCTGATTGACGACGGATTTGTAGAGAGTAAATTCTACCGTGACGAGCGTTCATTCTCGCTCAGCGAAAGAGGGGCGGAGACGAATTCGTTCTTCTTTGAGCGTGTGCCGGGCAGCATTCGCAAGAGGATAGACAAGGTGATTTCGGAGCGGAAGTTTGAGGAACAGGTAAACCCCAACGCGGTGTATACCGAGGTTGTTCCCATTGCGCCGCATCAGTATATGGCATGCCTTAATATGCTTGATGCAAATCTGCCGATGCTGGAGCTTAAGGTTCACGCAGGGAGCAGAGCCGAGGCGGAAAAGGCGGCAAAAACTCTTAAGGCAAAAGCCGATGAAATTTACGGAGAGATAATTAATAAAATTAATTGACGGATTTGCACTAATATGTTAAAATAACAAGATGATATAAATTACGAATAAATAAAGAAAGGCTATGAAATACAATGGAAAAGCTTGGACTTAACGAAATACGAGAGAGATACCTCTCATTTTTTGAGAGCAAACAGCATTTAAGACTTCCGTCGTTCCCTCTGGTTCCTCAGGGCGACGCAAGTTTGCTTCTTATAAACGCAGGTATGGCACCCTTAAAGCCGTACTTTACGGGCAAGGAGGTTCCGCCGTCAAAGCGTGTTACCACCTGCCAGAAGTGTATCAGAACCCCTGATATCGAATGTGTTGGTTTGACCTCGCGTCACGGAACATTCTTCGAGATGCTGGGTAACTTTTCGTTTGGTGACTACTTCAAGCCCGAGGCTACCGCATGGGCGTGGGAGTTTATAACCAAGGTGCTGGAAATCCCTGAGGACAGACTTTGGGTCAGCGTTTACGAGGAGGACGAGGAGGCAGTTAAAATCTGGACAGAACAGGTTGGTGTTGCCCGTGACAGGATAGTTTACCTCGGCAAAGAGGACAACTTCTGGGAAATCGGCACAGGTCCCTGCGGACCTTGCTCCGAGATTTATTTTGACAGAGGCGAGGAATACGGCTGCGGAAGTCCTGACTGTGCGGTTGGCTGTGACTGTGACAGATATGTTGAGTTCTGGAACCTTGTATTCACTCAGTTTGATAAGGACGAGAACGGTGTTTACAACCGCCTGGCTCATCCCAACATTGATACAGGTATGGGACTTGAGCGTATTGCCTGCATCATGCAGGGTGTAACCTCGATATTTGAGGTTGACACAATCAGAAAAATCTTAGATACTGCGGCTCAGATGGTGGGCGTAGAATACGGCAAGGACAGGCAGACGGATATCTCGCTCCGTGTAATTACCGATCATATCAGAAGCACCGTGTTTATGGTATCTGACGGCATTCTTCCCTCAAATGAGGGCAGAGGTTATGTTCTCCGCCGTCTGCTCAGACGCGCGGCAAGACACGGCAGACTTTTGGGACTCAACGGCGCATTTTTATACAAGCTTGCAAAGGTTGTGGCAGGCGAGTCAAAGACCGCATATCCTGAGCTTGAAAAGAACTTTGAGTATATCGAAAGAGTTATCAAGACCGAGGAAGAGCGTTTCGAGGAGACAATCGACCAGGGTATCACTATTTTAAATGACTATGTTGCAGAACTTAAAGAGGCAGGCAAGACTGAGCTTTCGGGCGAGAATGCATTTAAGCTTTATGATACCTATGGCTTTCCGATTGACCTTACCAAAGAAATTTTGGCAGAGAGCAAATTTACGGTAGATACAGACGCCTTCAATAGCTTGATGAATGAGCAGAGAGAGCGTGCAAGAGCCGCAAGAGGCGATATGGAAGGTGAGGCTTGGAAAGAGGACATCTTTGCAAGCATCGAGACGGCGACTGTATTTGACGGTTATGAGAATATAAGCCTTGAGGCAACAGTTCTCGGTATCGGTAAGGACGGAGAGAGAGCAGATGCGGCAGTTGCAGGTGATGAGGTTACGCTTGTGCTTGACAGAACTGCGTTTTATGCAGAGAGTGGCGGACAGGTCGGCGATACAGGTGTTATAAAAACAGATAGTGCAAAGGCGACTGTTATTGATACCAAGAAGAGAAACGGCAAATTTCTGCATATATGTAAGATTGAAGAGGGTATGCTCAAAGCAGGCGACAAGGTTACCTGCGAGATAGACAATACACGCAGACTTGCGATTAGAAGAAACCATTCTTCTGCACATCTTTTGCAGGCGGCACTCAGAAATGTTCTGGGCGGTCATGTAGCACAGGCAGGTTCTTATGTTGATGCAGAGAGAATGAGATTTGACTTTTCACACTTTGCGGCAATGACAGCAGAGGAGCTTAAAGCGGTTGAGAATGAGGTAAACGAGATAATCTTATCTGACCTTGAAATCGAATGTGCCGAAAAGAGTTTGGCAGAGGCTAAGGAGATGGGTGCTATGGCGCTGTTCTCCGAGAAATACGGCGACCGTGTACGCGTTGTAAAAATGGGCGATTACAGCTTAGAACTGTGCGGTGGTACTCATGCAAGCTCGACGGGTAAGCTTGGACTTTTCAAGATTATCAGCGAGAGCGGAGTTGCGGCAGGGGTCCGCAGAATAGAGGCTATCACAGGTCTTGGAGTTCTCAGCTATATCGAAGAGAGAGACAATATCATTGCGGCAACCGCAAATGTACTTAAAGCAAATTCTGCATCAGAGCTTGAGGCTAAAGCTGCCGCTGTAATGGCAGAGAATAAGGAGCTTGAAAAGGCGGCAGAGGCTTTCCGCGATAAGATAGCTGCTATGCGTACAAAGAATATGATGGCAGGTGTTCGGCACTTAAACGGCGTAAATGTGCTTACCGCATCTGTTGACGGAGTAGGCGCAAACGAGCTTAAAGCAATGGCGGACAGCGCAAAGACGCAGATGACAGACGGTGTTGTTGTTCTTGCATCAAATGCAGACGGAAAGATTACACTCGTTGCAATGGCAATGAAGAGTGCGGTTGAAAAGGGCGTACACTGCGGCAATATCATAAAAGAGATTTCGGCAGTCTGCGGCGGCAGAGGCGGTGGTAAACCCGATATGGCTCAGGGCGGCGGAACAGACGCTATGAAGATTGACGATGCACTTGCAAAGGTTGACGAGGTCATAGCAGGAATGCTTTAATACCCAAACAGGAGGTATACATTATGGATTGCTTATTTTGTAAAATAATCGCAGGGGAAATCCCCTCCACCAAGGTGTACGAGGATGATTTGATTTATGCGTTTTCGGATATTGAGCCTCAGGCTCCCGTGCATACGATTATTGTTCCCAAAGCACATATCGCATCTGCAAACGAGATAAACGATGAAAATTCAGCGGTTATAGGTCACATATTTGCAGTTGCGGCGAAGCTTGCCAAAGAGCAGGACTTTGCAGAAAACGGTTACAGAATAGTAAATAACTGCGGAAAAGACGGCGGACAGACGGTTTCGCACCTGCATTTTCATTTGCTTGCAGGCAGAAATCTTGGCTGGCCTCCGGGCTGATAAAAAGTATTATAAAAGGGCGGACGAGTTGTCCGCCCTTTTTGCATATAAATTAATCGTCACAGTCTGCAAGGCAGCGGATAAGGCATGCAACCGATGTCATTATAAGTGAGAAGAACAGCAGAAGCAGACCTGCGATTATCGCGCCTATTATACTTGTTGCGGCAAAGGTTATTGCCAAAAGTATGAGCGAAGTTAAAATTGTACCTAAAATACCCGTAAGCAAAGCAGAAAGAACTGAGCAGATACACGAGCGGACAGTCGAGCCGCCTGTTGCAACTGCAAGAAGCACGCCAAGAGATACAACTGCTATACCGAATACTACCCATAAAAATGCAGGGGTCAGGGTTATAACTGCTGTAATTGTGAGTATAGCGGTAATTATTCCGATGATTATGCTTGCTGCAATCGCAATACCTGTGCAGTTGCGGTTGCAATCACAGTCACAGTTGAATTTAGCCATTAGACATTCACCTCCTGTATAATATAAGCACAAATGCAAGCAGGGGTGATTGAATTATTGATTTGTGCAAATTCATAAAAAATACTTGACTTTTATGGCGATAATGTGTAAAATTAAAAGGTGTACTTCTAACCAAAATTCTATGCTATGAATTATCTTTTTTATTCTTTGAATTATTAAATAACAAAACGCGTATGCGTAATAAACTATTAGGAGGTGTCAGAAATACAAACTTTAATTGTAAGTATAATTTTAATTATTGTTGCCGTGATTGGTATGTTTTTAAGTTTTAAATACGGCTATTCATACAGACGGAAATTCGCAGAGCTTACAATCGGCAGTGCCGAGGAGGAAGCTAAGCGTATTCTGGATGATGCAACACAAAAGGCGAGAAAAGACGCAGACAACATTAAAAAAGAAAGAGTAATTGAAGCAAAAGAAGAGATACATAAGCTCAGAAACGAGCTTGACAAGGAAATCAAGGATCGCAGAAATGAGGTTCAAAGACAGGAAAGAAGAGTACAGCAGAAAGAAGATGCAATCGACAAAAAGACACAGCAGATAGAAAAGCGTGAAGAGCAAATTCAAAAAAAGCTCGCTGAGGCGGATGAGGTTCAGCTTGAGGTTGACCGCATTAAGAAGCTTCAGATGGCACAGCTTGAAAAGATTTCGGACTTTTCGGCAGAACAGGCAAAGGAATATCTGTTATCAAGGGTCGAAGAGGAGCTTACACATGAAAAGGCTCTCCTTATCAAAAGTGTTGAGGAGCAGGCAAAGGAAGAGGCGGAGCAAAAAGCCCGCAACATCATAACAGGCGCGATACAGAGATGTGCCGCTGACCATGTTACTGAGACAACCGTTTCGGTTGTTCATCTTCCCAACGATGAAATGAAGGGAAGAATTATCGGTCGTGAGGGTAGAAATATCCGTACCATAGAGACGCTGACAGGTGTTGATTTAATTATCGACGATACGCCCGAGGCAGTTATTCTTTCGGGATTTGACCCTGTTCGCCGTGAGATTGCTCGCCGTTCGATTGAAAAGCTTATAACCGACGGCAGAATTCACCCCGGCAGAATTGAAGAGATGGTAGAAAAGTCAACCAAAGAGGTTGACAACATCATAAAGCAGGAGGGTGAGCGTGCTACATTTGAAACACATGTTCACGGTATCCATCCTGAGCTTGTCCGTCTGCTCGGCAGACTTAAGTACAGAACAAGCTACGGTCAGAATGTGCTTCAGCATTCTATCGAGGTTTCTCACATTGCAGGTCTTATGGCAGGTGAGCTTGGTGCAGATGTTACGCTTGCAAAGCGTGCAGGTTTGCTCCATGATATAGGTAAGGCGATTGACCATGAGGTTGAGGGTTCACATGTTAATATCGGCGGAGACATTGCCAATAAGTATAAGGAGAATGACAAGGTTATTCATGCAATTCTGGCACATCACGGCGATATCGAGCCTAAGAGTATAGAAGCATGTCTTGTTCAGGCGGCTGACGGTATTTCGGCAGCAAGACCGGGAGCAAGACGCGAAAATCTTGAGTCATACATCAAGAGACTTGAAACTCTTGAAGAAATCGCAAATTCGTTCAAGGGTGTTGAGCGTTCATTCGCAATTCAGGCGGGCCGTGAGGTTCGTATTATGGTTAAGTCAGATACAGTCAGCGATGACGAGACTGTATTGATGGCAAAGGATATTGTTAAGAGAATTGAGAATGAGATGGAGTATCCGGGACAGATTAAGGTAAATGTTATCCGTGAGCTTCGCGCAATCGAATATGCAAAATAAGAATTCTTTAAAAATACTGCAAACATAGTTTGCAGTATTTTTTTGTTCTTGTAATACTCTGTATTTTGTGGTAAAATTAATTTATATCGAGTTTTGCTTGTAGGGTGCAGCGTTTACGATGCACCGAATATGGAATGTCGACAAGCGCCATTCCCTACAGGGAAAAGGTGAAATAATTTAGCTAAAATGGATTACAAATCAACTCAAATATTTGTGAGGAGAAATATGTATGGAGTTAAATATCAGCATGATAGATATTTTGAAAATGTTAGCAGTTGTTGCGTTGGTAATAGCTCTTCTGATACCAAAGAAGAAAGACTATGAGTATAATGCTATTGATAAATGGGGAGTTGTTTTTAATATTGTTTTATCAGCTATATATATACCGCTATCTATTGCGGGTATTTTTATGATATTCTTTGCTGATAATCCAACAGGGTTAACAAAAATACAACTTAATTTATTATATGATGCAATTTTTTGCGGTGTTTCTACACCCCTAGTATCAATAGTCAGTATATTAACTTCTGTTGTTGCAAGAAAAAGAGGAAAAAGAAAACTTAGTTTTGTTATTCAATTCTTACCAATTGTGATATTTATAATAGCAATTATTCTTTTAGGTTGTGCCACAATACATTAAAATTGTTGGCATTTAAATCATTCCATTTGGAGGGAATTTTGTGAAAGCAATAATTGAATACATTAAACATTTCATAAAGTGGATTATAGTCGCCGGTGTGGTAGGTGTGATAGGAGGCTTGGTGGGAAGCTTTTTTCACAAATGCCTTGATTTGGCGACGGAACTGCGTGGGGAGCACGCTTGGATTATATTCCTTTTGCCGATAGCAGGTGTATTGATTGCTGCGATGTATCAAGCCTTTCGTTCAAAAGGAAAAATAGATACAAATTGTGTTATAGAAGCAGTACAAGCAGATGAAAATGTACCACTTATTATGTCGCCGCTGATTTTTATCAGCACTGTGATAACTCAGCTTTTTGGCGGTTCGGCAGGTCGCGTGGGTGCATCACTTCAGATTGGCGGAAGTATAGGGTATAACATAGGAAGATGCTTTAGGCTTAAACAATCCGATTTGCATATAATTGTTATGGCGGGCATGAGCAGTGTTTTTGCATCATTGTTCGGAACACCGCTGACAGCCGCGGTTTTTGCACTTGAAGTTATATCGGTAGGTTTTGTTCGCTATGGCGGATTTATGCCATGCATAATTTCTTCGGTTGTTGCATACCTGACAGCCGTTAGGATTGGTGTATCTCCCGTACGATTTGATACACTTGTTTTCGACTCGGTTTCTGCAGAAATAATGATAAAGGCAATCATTTTGTCGGTTCTTTGTGCGTTGGTCAGTATCGTTTTTTGTGTTTTAATCAAAAAATGTGAATTCTACATGAAGAAGTTTTTTGGAAATGTCTATCTGCGTGCATTTGTCGGCGGACTGGTTATTGTTGTCCTGACGATTGCCTTAAATACAACAGACTATAACGGTGCAGGTATGGAGGTTGTTGCCCGTGCAATGCAGGGCGAGGCAAAACCCGAGGCATTTATTCTCAAAATCATATTCACGGCAATAACAATATCCGCAGGCTTCAAGGGCGGAGAAATTGCCCCGACATTATTTATAGGCTCAACCTTTGGCTGTGTTGTGGGTGAGCTTCTGGGTCTTGATGCCGCTTTTGGTGCGGCAATCGGTTTTGTGGCGTTGTTCTGCGGAGTGGTAAACTGTCCGCTTGCCTCTGTTATGCTGGCTCTTGAGGTTTTCGGTGCAGACGCAATTTTGGTATTTGCGGTGGTTTGCGGTATCAGCTTTGTGATGTCGGGATATTTCGGACTTTACAAAAGCCAAAGATTTACATGCTCCAAGCATACTGATGAATGTATAGATATAAACGCAAAATAATCGTGGAATAATAGCAGACGGCTGACATAATTCCCCTTGACACAGCATAAATTTGGTTATAGAATGTTTGTATGAATACGCTTTGACAATATTTTCTAAAGAAAGGTAGCTGATAAAGATGATTAAGAATGCAAAAAAGACAGTATCAATTATTTTAGCTGTGGCTTTATGTGCAGCGGTGCTTTGCAGTTGCGGAGAGACCGAGAGCAACGACTTCTCGGTAAATCCCAAAAGAGTGTGTGTAACAATGGAGGACGGCAGTGAATTTATTATCGAAACTGCACCCGAATATGCACCCGAGACCTGTGCAAACTTTTTGAAACTGGTAAGCGATGGTTTTTATAACGGACTTACCTTTCACCGTGTAATTGATAATTTTGTAGCGCAGGGCGGTGACCCGAACGGTGACGGAACAGGTGGCAGCGACAAAAGTATCAAAGGTGAGTTCTCTGAAAACGACTTTGACCAAAATACACTCTCTCACACCCGTGGCATTGTATCAATGGCAAGACGGGGCGGAGACATGGATTCTGCAACAAGTCAGTTCTTTATCTGCTATGACGATGTGACCTCTCTTGACGGCAAGTATGCAGCGTTCGGAAAGGTTACCGAGGGCATGGAGACAGTTGATGAATTTTTGGAAACCCCACGCGACGGAAACGGTATGCCCGAAACCCCGATTGTGATAAAGGAAATGAAGATAATTGAATAAAAAATGGTCCGAAAGGACCATTTTCAGTTTTCTTTAGACAACAAAATCCTTGCAACATTAGCGGTTGCAAGGATTTTAATAGTTAAGGTTCTTTTAGTGCATAAGCTTTTGTATATTATGGCATATGTTTTTATTTTGCCTATCTCGTCAAATGCGATTTTTTACTGCGTTTTCCTGATTACTTGTTATCAATCGGTTTCATTGTTGGGAAGAGCAGAACATCTCTGATAGATGAACTGTCGGTGAGGAGCATTACAAGTCTGTCGATGCCTATACCCAGACCGCCTGTGGGAGGAAGTCCGTATTCAAGCGCCGTAACAAAATCTTCGTCCATCATATTTGCTTCTTCGTCACCCTTTTCACGCTTTTCGACCTGAGCCATAAAACGCTCCTTTTGGTCGATGGGATCATTCAGCTCACTGAACGCGTTGCCGTATTCACATCCGAGTATAAATACCTCAAATCTCTCGGTGAATGCAGGGTTATCCTTATATCTCTTTGCAAGAGGCGAAACCTCTACAGGATATTCATAAATGAATGTAGGTTGGACCAGATTATCTTCAACCTTTTCTTCAAAAGCAAGATTTATAATCTCACCTCGGGTCATACCCTTTTCGATCTCGATGCCAACTGATTTTGCCAAAGCTTCTGCCTCAGCGTCGGTGGCAGTTTCTGCAAAGTCGATGCCTGCAAACTTTTTAATTGACTCAATCATGGTCATTCTTGCCCAACCGGGTGCCAAATCAAGGTCTGTGCCCTGATATGTAATCTTGGTTGTGCCAAGAACTTCCTGAGCAACTGTTGAAATAAGGTTCTCTGTAAGATTCATCATACCCTCGTAATCGGTATATGCTTCATACACCTCCATTGTGGTAAACTCAGGATTATGCTTAACATCCATACCCTCGTTGCGGAACTGTCTACCCATTTCATAAACCTTTTCAAAACCACCGACAACAAGGCGCTTAAGATAAAGCTCAGGAGCAATTCTCATATACATATCAATGTCAAGGGTATTGTGGTGAGTAATAAAGGGGCGCGCAGCTGCACCGCCGGGAATCGTATTAAGGATAGGAGTATCAACTTCCATATATCCACGGCTATCAAGATAGTTGCGGATTGCAGTAATTATCTTGCTTCTTATCTCAAAGGCACGCTTTACATCAGGGTTCATAATCAGGTCAACATAACGCTGTCTGTATCTCAAATCCGTATTTGTAAGGCCGTGGAACTTTTCGGGGAGGGGTCGAAGCGATTTGCTGAGAAGAACAATCTCGGTTGTTCTGATCGAAATTTCGCCCTTCTGAGTAGTAAATACCTCGCCTGTTACACCGATAATGTCACCGATGTCAAACTTTTTGTAGGCTTTGTATTCTTCCTCACCCATCTCGTCACGCTTTACGCAAAGTTGGATTTTACCGCTTCCGTCGCGGAGGTCTGCAAATGACATCTTACCCATTACGCGTTTTGACATCATTCTGCCTGCAACAGTAACAACCTTTCCTTCAAAGTCTGAATAGTTGTCTGTGATGTCAGTTACAGCGTTGCTTCTGTCAAACTTAGTAATTTTAAACGGGTCGGAATTTTCTTCACGAAGTGTCGCAAGCTTTTCGCGGCGAACCTTTAAAACTTCGTTAAGCTCTCTCTCTTCTGCTGCTGTATTTTGTCCAATATTTTCGCTCATTGTATCTTTCCTTTCCGAAATTATTCGATAGCAAGAATCTTATACTCGATTACGCCGTCAGCGGTATCAAGCTGTGCAGTCTCACCTACGCCCTTGCCCTTTATAGCCATAAAGAGCGGACATTCGTTAGAGATGGTCTTTTCATCTCCTGTGGGGTCTGCCTCTGTAGAACCAACAATAGTATACCACTCGGTTTCGTCAAGGTCTACATCGTATATCTGAACCTTGGTTCCGATACCAACCTTTGTTCTGTCAATCTCGTCTGCCTCTATAACTTCAACATCTTTAAGCATATTTTCAAGCTCATTTATTCTTATCTCAACCTGAGCCTGCTCATTTTTCGCTTCATCATATTCAGCGTTCTCGGATAAGTCACCAAAACCTAACGCAACCTTTATTTTTTCAGAAACCTCTTTACGCTTTTTGGTTTTAAGATATTCGAGCTCATCCTCAAGTTTTTTCAAGCCTTCGCTTGTAAGAGTAATCTTCTTTCCGTCCATTTTAATCCTTCCTTTCACTTTGGCACATAAGCGTCAAGACGCTTTTAAACCAAACTAACATATCATTTAATTATAGTATAATTAGTCATTATTGTCAACTTGTTTTTATAACATTTTTGCCCGAAAGCCAATTTCTCACTTCAAAGTTTACGCTGTCGCCTAAAATTGCCGCTTCCTGTGCAGCATCAAGGTTATAGATGCCGCTGTTTGAGATAAATTCTGCACCGTCAATGCGGAAATCACCTATTCTGACGATGCCGCAGTCAGCGTCAATTATGGAATAAAATATCCTGTCCGCATCAGCAGGGCGACTTGAAATTTTTACGAAAATTCCGTATTCTGCAAACAGCCTTTGTGCAAGGCGGTCCGCCTCGGCAGTTTTGTCGGTATGCAGAACAAGCTGCCTGACCGATGTGCACAGAGCGGAAAGCTTTTCGTAGTCAAATGCGGTTAGCTCCTTGTCAAAAATATGAAGCTCTTTAAATAAATCAATATCCCCCATTTTTTTTCGGCAAAACATAAAGCATTCAAAAATCCGCGACGGCGGTATCTTAAAGCTTCGTGCGTATTCTGTATCGCAAAGTCCGACCGCTCTGCATTCGGCAGAGGGCAAAGCGGCAGTTGCTCCTGAACTGAACAGAAATTTTCTTGCTTTGCATAATAATTTTTCTCTTCTTTTTCTACTCATTTTTAAAATATCTGATGCAGAGCAGGAGACCTCTGCGACTATATATTCTGGGCATGAACCGAATGCTTCTTTGATTTTCACTCGGCTCATCAGCCTATCAAGAGCAGAAGCTTTTTTCTCGTGCACCGATATAATACCAATGGCAGCCATTATTTTGTAAGGTGCTCTATTGCAGCCAGAAGTTGTTCATCATCATACGGTGCTAAACTGCTTATTCTTGCACTTTTTTCTATATCCATCGGAACCTCAATATCAGGAGTAATTCCTTTGCCGTGAATACAAATTCCATCAGGAGTATAATATCTGGCAACCGTGACGCTCAAAACTTCCTCCTCGCCGAGGGCGAAAACGCTTTGCACTATTCCCTTGCCGTAGCTTTTTCCACCGATTATATCTGCGATTTCATAATCTCTGAGAACACCTGTCAATACCTCGCTTGCTGACGCACTGCCTTCGTTCAAAAGAACTACCGTTGGCATATCAATGATGTCACCGTCATTGTCAGACAGATATTCTTCCTTGTCTCCGTATTTATCGAGAGTGTAGGTTATTACCTCTCCCGAGGGGACAAACATAGAAGATATCTCTATTGCCTGGTCAAGAAGACCGCCCGGGTTGTTGCGAAGGTCGATTATCAGAGAAGTCATACCCTGAGTTTTAAGACTTTCATACTCTTGGTTAAATTGTTCTGCAGAGTTTTCAAGAAATTGTGTCAGAGAAAGCACACCGATATTATTATCAAGCATTTTGCCGCTTACAGAAGCAAGCTCTATATGTCTTCGTGTAAGCGTAATATCCTCTTCGCAGCCGTCTTTTGCACGGCGAACAGTGAGAACTACATCGGTGTTTTCCTCGCCCTTCATATAGGCTGCGGCTTCCGAAAGCTGAGAACCCGCATATACTTCACCGTCAATTTTGAGGATTTTATCGCCTGTAGTAATCCCTGCGGCTTCTGCCGGACCTCCTGCAATGGCGGAGACAACCGAAATCAGATTTTTCTCTATATCGTATTCGATATACAGTCCAACACCGCAGTAGTTTCCTTCCACTTGGGATATATAGTCTGTTGCCATATCGCCCCACAGATAGTTGGTATACGGGTCACCCGTAGATGCCGCAACTCCTGCGATTGCCATGTTTGCCGCTTCGCTTTGGTCGATTTCTTCGTAATACGCGGCGTCAATCAGCTTTGATGTGTACGAGAACTTCAAAAAGTCGCCAAGTCTTGTAAACCCGAACGGATTTACCATACTAACCGATATAACAGCCGTTATTATAACCAGAATTATTGCACCTATTACAAGTCTTGATTTTTTGATATACATTTTTAAATCACCTTTTATGCGTAATGCTTAGTATTTTATAATATTCAACTTGATGTCTGTGTATAACCGAACCCTGACAAATCTATAAACGGAGCAAAGATATTCTTTGCTCCGTTTAATGTTATTATAATTAAATTCTTGTCGGCTCTGATGTTAAGTACTTATTAACCATCATTGCAACCTTAAAGATGATTGCGTCGTCAAACTCTCTCAGGTCAAGACCGGTAAGTTTTTTAATCTTATCAAGTCTGTATACAAGAGTATTTCTGTGAACAAACAGCTTTCTTGATGTTTCAGAAACATTGAGGTTATTTTCAAAGAACTTCTGAATGGTGTAAATCGTCTCAGAGTCTAATACATTAATAGATTCTTTTTTGAATACCTCGTTTAAGAAAAGCTCACACAGAGTAGTGGGAAGCTGATAGATAAGTCTGCCGATGCCAAGATTATCGTAGCTGATAATATTCTTCTCAGTATCAAATACCTTGCCAACCTCAAGTGCAATTCTTGACTCTCTGTATGCCTGTCCAAGCTCCTGTATGGAATTTACGATTGTTGATACTCCGACAGATAACGAAATCATCTCCTCGGAGCTGAGTGTATCAAAAATATTCTGTGCCAGTTGAATTGTAGAGGATTTGTCAGCGTTATCGTCAAGCTCCTTAATAACAACGATATCGTGGTCATCAATTCGGATAACAAAATCCTTCTTCTTGTCAGGGAAGAGGTTTTGCAGAATGTCAAGTGCAGAATTCTCTACGGATTTCGAAATACGAACAAGATAAACAACTCTTTTTACATCTATCGTAAGATGCAACTCTCTCGTTCTGTACAGAACATCTCCGGGAAGAATGTTGTCAACAATAATGTTCTTTACAAAGCTGTTGCGGTCATACTTTTCATCATAATACTGCTTGAGAGTAAGAAAGTGAATTCCGAGCATTGTGCAGGCATTGGACGCAATCTCGTCATCACCTTCACAAAATACAATATATTCTGTCTTATTAAAAGTTTCTATCTTCTTGTAGCTGAACCCACCGATGCATTTAATTTCACCTGACGAATCAAAGATGGTCAGTATATTATCAACGGTATTGCCAATGCGAATTTCATCGCTGCAGGCAATTACTGTCTCTGAATCATCAATAACACCGACCACTCGCTTAACATCCTTCTTCAGTTGAGTCAGTGTGTTTTGAAATAAACGGTTCTGCATAACGCACCTCCATATATTTGTAAAAATAAATTCCACTTAATCCATTCTATTATAACTCTAAAGTTTTAAAAATGCAAGAATTTTGTTGAAAATTAATAAAATTATTACAAATTATCAAAAAAGTATTTCAATAAACATATCATCACCTTAACTTAAGAGCAGCGGGATTAAGGAATACTTTTAGGTATTTTCTTAAATAGAAAAAATACTTGACTTATTTTTGGAACTATGATAAAATATATTTCGTTGTTCAAAAATAAATACGCACCCTTGGCGGAATTGGCAGACGCGCATGGTTCAGGTCCATGTGAAAGCAATTTCATGGGAGTTCAAGTCTCCCAGGGTGCACCACCGAAAAGTACAGGTATCATTGATAGCTGTACTTTTTCTTGTATATAGAAAAGCACCGTCAGTGTTGGCGGTTCCAAAAAGCTTTAGCCATAAGTGAAAAATAGCCTTATTTGACATTGGATCAATGTCAATAAAGTGGACAGCAAAAATCAAAAAAATTATATATAGAGATAAACATCGCCTCTTTTGGATTAGGTGTAAGAACATTATTGTGAGAGTGAGGTCTGATAGAATTGTAAAAACCATTTGTGCAAGTAAAAAGGCTTTGGTTGAGTTCTCTCAGGGAATGGTAATTATGTCTGTCGGTTTCTTCTTTTTTCATATATTTGATGAAACATTCCATCGCGACTGTCTTTTTTGTATGATGTATGAGAGTGTAGTCTTTCCTTATACGGGATGGGAAAATAGTAGGGCGGGGTACACCAAGGACATTTCCTCGCTACGCTCAGAGCACCTGCTCCTGCCGTGTAGGGTTCGACGGTTTTCGACGAACTGCAATGTCTATTATTACGGCACGACGCAGCCACTGTGCCCTACACGAAAGTCCGCGGCACTCACCGCGGACTAAATTTTATCCCATAAGAATTGTATTTAGCATATCCTGCCATTTTCGTGCCTGTTCCTTATCCATCGGCGGAACATCTTTCAGCGGATAATCAATCCCGAGTGCCTCGTACTTGTTTACGCCAAGCGTATGATATGGCAGAACCTCTATCCTCTGCACTCGCGGAACGGATTTTGCGAACTTCCACAAATCCTCTATGTACTCAAAATTATCGTTTATTCCGGGAACAATAACCGCTCTCAGCCACACCTTGGGGCGAACCTCCTTGACCTGAGCCAGAAAGTTGTCAAACGCGCTTTTCTCAACACCCGTAACCCTTTTGTACCCTTCCGGTGTCAAGTGCTTTACATCTATCATTACCAAATCCGCAAGCGAGAGTGCCTCGCGGCAATCTGCCGAACCAACGCCTGCCGTATCTACTGCGGTATGTATTCCCTTTTCCTTGCACAGACGGAGTGTTTCAACCAAAAAGTCATACTGCGCCATAGGGTCTCCGCCCGAGAAGGTAATACCTCCGCCCGAGCGTTCAAAGTACGGTCTGTATCGCTCTGCCCTTTCGACTATCTGCTCGGGGGTGTACTTTGTACCCTTGCGAAGCTCCCATGTGTCGGGATTGTGGCAATAAGCACAACGCAAATGACAGCCTTGAAGAAAGACAACAAATCTAACTCCCGGTCCGTCAACAAGTCCCATACTTTCCATTGAATGAACATATCCTTCTGTCAAAACATTTTCCTCCATTTACTGCTAAATTTTCTCGTTTAAAAGTATCTTCGCGGTTTCTATATCATTCTCCGACATAACAACGATACCGTTTTCCAAAAGCAGCCTTGCACATATTCCGCTGCCCGCAACCTTTGTGCTTGTAAACGAGCCGTCATATACTCTTTTGCAGCCGCAAGACGGACTTCCGTCCTTCATTACGGCAACTGTTACATTGTTTTCCTTTGCGATTTTAAGTGTTTCCTCTGCACCGCGGATAAAATTTTCCGTAACATCTGTGCCGTCTTTTGTCACAACTTTTTCGCCGCAAATTTCGGCAGGCGGCCGCGGTATGCTAAGCCCTCCTAAAACCTCGGGACAGACGGGAATGAGCTTGCCTCGGTTTTTCCAGTCCAAAAAGGTCTTGTCCTTTAATATATTACTCTTGCCGTCATAGCGGGTGCAATACCCGTAAAGGCAGGCAGAAACCAAAACTTTTTTATCCATTTTTATCACGCTTTCTTTCGGGCAGCTGAATAAATATTATTGCCGCAAACATTATCATGCAGCCTAAAAACTCATGCAGACTCAGCGGCTCGTGAAGAAGAATTATCCCGAATATAAGAGCAAACACCGACTCAAGACTCATTATAATAGACGCGGTTGTAGGCTCTGCATATCTTTGCCCTATCGGCTGGAGCGTGTAGCCTATTCCGCACGCGAAAAGTCCCGAATACAAAATCGGTACAGCACACGATTTAATAACCTCAATCGAGGGGTTTTCGAGAATAAACATAAATATAATGTTTATTATTCCGCACACAAAAAACTGCAAACACGAAAATTGAACAGCGTTGACACTCGGCACAAATTTGTCAATAAGAAGAATATGTACCGAAAAGATAAGCGCGCATATAAGCGTTAGGACATCACCAAAGTTTATCTGTATATCCGCCCCGTAGAGGCAGAGAAGATACATTCCAAACAGTGCAACCGCCGCACAGCAAAAGGTTTTGACCGTAATTTTTTTGCCAATCGCAATACTTATAATCGGGACAAAAATCATATACATGGCTGTGATAAACCCCGATTTCCCTGCGGTTGTGTACTTAAGCCCCCATGTCTGGATTGTGCTTGCCGCGCACAGAACAATACCGCAGATAATTCCAGAAATAAGCAAAAGCTTTTTGTTGCCTAAGGCTTTGTCGGGGGTTCGCTCCGCCCTGAGTGCAAGCGGAAGAAGAACAAGCGAGCCGATAAGCATACGAATACCGTTGAAGGTATTCGCTTCGATAAGCTCCATTCCTGCACTTTGGGCAACAAAGCCGCTGCCCCATACGATCGCGGTCAGCATCAGTATTAAACTGCCTTTTATTCTGTGTTTGTTTTGCATATGTAATCCTCTGATTTAGTATTGTTTCGTGAGGTTATTATACCACTAACAAGATATTATTACAAGTGTAAATTATGATTTAATGAAATGTTTTGGTAAGGTTTAACTAAAAATTGTGATAACATTGACAAAGCGGCATTTTGATGATACAATAGCCTTACGAAACAATGAGAATATGGAAATTTTTGTGTTTCAGTGAGCAGTTTATTATTAATAATCAAAAAGGAGAAATGCAGTATGTTTAAAAAAGTTTTATCAATTTTTTTAGCATGTGTGCTGATGCTTGGCACAATGGGTACAGTTGTATTTGCGGAGGACGCGGCTGTCAGCGCATGGGACGGTGAAACAGCAGACACAAGCTGGTATAATGCCGAGACGAATACATATCAAATAACTTCCGCGGCGCAGCTTGCAGGTCTTGCACAGCTTGTAAATGGAGGTAACACATTTTCGGGCAAGACAATTAGCTTAGGTGCGAATATTGACCTTGCAGGGAAAGAGTGGACACCTATCGGTCTCACAGGCGATAAGGCTGGATTTCAGGGTACATTTAACGGAGACGGCAAAACTATCTCAAATCTGACCGTTACCCTTACAGACGGAGAATATCTCAGTGCAGGTTTGTTTGGTTCTGCTCGTTATGCAACTATTTCAAACTTTACCATGGACACTGTAAATTTAACTAATTATGAAACAGCAGGCGCAAGTTGTAACGGAACAGCAGCAGTTGTAGGCTCTGCACAGTTCCCTTCAACAATAGAAGATGTAACTGTTAAGAATGTTGTAATTAACAGTAATCGTTACAGCGGAGGAATTGCCGGTTATTTTGCAGGAACAATCAATAATTGTTCAGTAGAGAACCTTGAAATTACAGCAATTCCTAACTCAACAGGTACAGGATATGATAACGGCGATAAAGTCGGCGGTGTTGTAGGTTACTTAAATTCAGGCGATAATAAGATAACAAATAATACTGTCAGCGATGCGACGATTAAGGCATACAGAGACATTGGCGGTATTGCAGGTTGCGGACAGAAAGACGCGGACATCAGCGGTAATACTGTTTCAGGCGAGATTAAAATTACATCTGACCAAAAGACAAACTTTTATGAAAAAAAGGATGCCAATACAGGTGTCTTTGTGGGAAGAGAAAATGGTAGTGTTATAAATGCATGTAAGGTTTTAGGTACTGCAGAAGTTACGATTACAATAATAGACTCAGAGGGTAAAACTACAACCGAAACATTTAAGCATGTATGTGCCATAGGTGAAGATAAATACTATTCACTTGCAGATGCAGTTGATGCGGCAAAAGATGGTAACATAATTAAATTGCTTGATAACATTAACCTCGGTGATACAACGATTGTCAATACCAAGACAGTTACCTTGGACCTCAACGGCAAGACTATAAGCGGTGCAAAGGCGACTAAAGCTACATCAGGACATGAGCTTCTGCTCAACAAGGGTGATTTGACAATTATTGACAGTGAAAAGAATGGTAAAATTACTTATGAATATACCGGAGAGTCTACTCAGTTTGCAACGGCTACAAATGTTATTACGAACAATCCTGGTGCAGTTCTTAATGTAAAGAGCGGTACATTTGAAAATAAAACAAATGTTGCAAGTCACGCAACTTATGTTATTGATGCAAGAACAAATGGGGGCGGCGGCGATTCAAAAGTAGTTATTGACGGTGGTAAAATCGTTTCAACCAAGGTGGCTGCTATCCGCGGTTTTGCAAACAGTACAACCAATATCGTAGATATTACAATAAATGACGGTGACATCACAGGCTACGCATATATTCAAGACCCCAATAATAATGCAAACAAAGGTAAATTGACCGTAAACGACGGTACATTTAAGGCTGTTGGTGATAACTATGCAATCTATCAGTATGGCTTGGGTGATGCAAGCAATATATCCACAACCATCAACGGCGGTACATTTGACGGTACTGTATATATAACAGGTAACTCTATTACTAATAATTTTGCGGCATCAATTACAGATGGTAAATTCAACGGCTCTGTTTGGGTATGTGCGTGGAATAATAGTGTGTCAACTGATTTAAAAGCAATCAGCGGTGGATACTTTACAGAAAACCCGTCAGCATATCTTGCAGAGGGTAAGGTTATAGAGACCTCGGATATAGCAGGCTATGGCTACAAGGTAGTTGAGAAAAATGAGGATATAACAGTAGAGACAACTGTTACCGCAGGTGAGACAAAGGTTGATACAGGAGATGTGGTAATTCCCGATGGTGCAACATTTGAAGCAAATGCTAATGACATAGAGGCTGCTGCTGCAACACTTACAAATGATGCTAAAGTTGTAGACGAGGATGCTGCAAAAGAGGCTCTTGGAGTAGAGGATACTGACACAGATACCACTGTTACAGTTATAGTTGAGCCTTATCTGGATATTAAGATTACTGAGTATGATGAAGAAGATAAGACTATGACTCTTAAAATTGAAGCATTGTATAATGTTGTTGCAACTACCGCAACAGGTGATGAGGAAGTCAAGACTGAGGGTGATGATAAAAACGCAGTTGTAATAGGGGACCCCAAAAAGCTTGAGGTTACCACTCCTATGACAATTACTGTTGGTCTGCCCAACGGATTTGCAGATAATGGGGAGACAGTATACATTCACCATACAAAGGATAACGGTACAACATATGTTTACGAGGCAACCGTAAAAGTTGCAGACGGAAAAACAACCGCAACCTTCACAAACCCGAACGGATTTTCTAAGTTTGAGGTTAAGAAGAATGACAGCGGTAAAGCGAAGATTGGCGATACAGTTTATGCAACACTCGCTGACGCAGTTGCAAATGTAGAAGACGGCGAGAAAATCGTTCTGCTTGCAGATGTAGATGCAGAAGAGGTTGTAACTGTTACAGAACTTATAAAGTTTAGTGTTGATGCAGGCGAATGCGATTTTGATGAAGATAATATTAAAGCCGGCGATAAGAGAAAGGTTACTTATACAAAGGAAGGCGATGTATACACCTTTACTGTTAAGAAAAAGACCACACCTCCCGCAGGTAGTAATAACAGCGGTACATCAGGAAATAATAACGGTTTTAGGGATGACAACAGTTATGTGCCGTCAACGCCTCAGCAGAGTGTACCTGACAAGACATTTAAATTTGCAGATGTAGCAGATGATTTCTGGGGATATGACGGAATATACTATTGCTATGAAAACGGAATTATGAATGGTATGGGCGGAAGCGTATTTGAACCCAATACCACAATGACCAGAGCAATGCTTGTTACAATGCTTTATCGTCTTGAGGGTTCGCCTGAGGTTGAGACCGCTGAGACAGAATGGTATTCTAAAGCACAGGCTTGGGCAATGGAGAACGCTGTATCTGACGGTACCAATATGACAGATGAAATCACGCGTGAACAGCTTGCAACAATGCTTTGCCGCTATGCTTCAAAGCAGGGTGTAGACACAGGTATTAGTGCAGACCTTACCGAGTTTACAGATAATGCAGATATAAGCGAGTATGCATATGATGCAGTAAGCTGGGCAGTAAGAAGCGGCTTTATCAACGGAATGGGCGACGGAACTCTGTCACCCAAGGGCGGTGCAACCCGTGCACAGGTTGCGACAATCTTTATGAGAGCCGCAGATGTTCTTAAATAGTTAATCAAAAAGCAGCCGAGAGGCTGCTTTTTGCGTTGCGGAACAGATAAATCCGTTCCGCGGTGGATACACGCAAATTGTAGGGGCGACCCTCTGTGGTCGCCCGTATGCAAATCGGGCGGATATTATCCGCCCCTACTTGAAAAATTCCGATAAATGTGTATAATATAAATATATCTATTGAAAGGCAGAATATTATGGAGCGTAAAACACTTAAAACTCTTGAATTTGATAAAATACTTGCAATGCTGTCGGGTTTTGCCAAGAATGACGGAGCAAAGGCGATGGTAGAGGCGCTTGTCCCCACCCCAAACCCCGTGGCGGTGGAGCAAATGCTGTGTGAGACGGATTCGGCAACTGCGCTTATTTTAAAATACGGCTCGCCTGAGATGGTAAGGCTTGAAGAAATCGGCGAGGTGCAAAAGCGTCTTGCGGTCGGCGGCGGACTTTCCATGAGCGAGCTTTTAAATATTGCCCGAATTTTAAAGGGTGCGAGAATTATGAAGAAATACACGCCTGAGCAGACGGGGGTTCTGTCGGGTTATGTTGAAGAGCTTATGCCCGAAAAGCGGCTTGAGGAGCGAATTTTTTCCTCGATTGTATCAGAGGAGGAGATGGCGGACGGTGCAAGTGCGGAGCTTTCCTCTATCCGCCGCAGAATACGCAACACCTCGGCTAAGATAAAGGACAGCCTTGATTCGATGATACGCTCGGCTCATTACCGAAAGGTGCTTCAGGACCCAATCGTAACGGTCAGAAACAACAGATATGTTGTTCCCGTAAAGGCGGAGCACAAGGGCGATGTACGCGGAATTGTGCATGACATGTCCTCCTCGGGCTCGACCTTGTTTATAGAACCCGAGAGCGTTGTAAACGCTAACAATGAGCTGCATGAGTTGTCCATTGCTGAAAGAGCGGAGATTGAGAGAATACTGCTTGAAATCTCTAACGAGGTCGCAGAGATTTCGGAGGAAATCGCATTAAACTACGAGACGCTCATTCACCTTGATTTTGTGTTTGCCAAAGCAAAGCTTGCACTTGATATGAAGGCGGTAAAGCCTGTCTTAAGTGACAGAGGTGCAATCGTTATCAAAAGGGGCAGACACCCTTTGATTGACAGAAAAAAAGTTGTTCCGATTGATGTGGAGCTTGGCGGGGAGTTTGACACGCTTATAGTTACAGGTCCGAATACGGGCGGAAAAACGGTAGTTCTTAAAACAATCGGATTATTTACGCTGATGGCACAGGCAGGTCTGCATTTGCCTGCCGCAGACGGAACCGAGGTTAAGGTTTGCCCCGATGTATTTGCAGATATCGGTGACGAGCAGAGTATTGAGCAGAGCCTATCTACCTTTTCTTCTCACATGAAGAACATTGTTGATATCTCCAAAAAGGTGCAGGACGGTGCTCTCGTGCTGTTTGACGAGCTTGGTGCAGGAACCGACCCTACCGAGGGCGCTGCGCTTGCAACAGCGATAATAGAGGAATTCCGCGGTGTCGGCGCACTTGTTGCGGCAACGACGCATTACAGCGAGCTTAAGCTTTACGCACTCTCTACCCAAGGGGTGGAGAATGCCTCCTGCGAATTTGATGTTGCCACCTTAAGTCCGACATACCGATTGCTTATCGGTGTGCCGGGACGCAGTAACGCGTTTGCAATTTCTGAAAAGCTCGGACTTCCCAAGAGTATTATCGAGCGGTCAAAGGAGATGCTGTCCGAGGAGAATATTCGGTTTGAGGATATTCTGTCGGGAATTGAGGACAACCGCCTGTCCGCAGAGCACAGCTTTGAGGAAGCGGAGAGACTTCGCCGCGAGACGGAGGAGCTTCGTGCGGCTCTTGCCACGGAGCGTGACAAGATAGAAAAGCAAAAGGACAGAATATATGACAGAGCAAGAGAAAAGGCGGAAAAGATAATCCTCCGTGCTCAGGAGGATGTTGAGAAGATGCTTGAAGAGGCGCGTGTTCTCCAAAAGGAGAGGGAGGAAAAGGACGCACTGCGTCAGATGCAGGAGATGCGCCGCGAGCTTGGTCTTAAATTAAAGAAGAATACCTCTCCCAAGGCGAAAAATCCCTCCCTGACAAAGGGCAAGGCGGTAAACCTTAATACCTTAAAGCTTGGAGCAAGTGTTATAATAGGCGACCTTGGCGACAGGGGAAGTGTTGTTTCGATAAACAAAAAGGATAATACCGTGCAGGTTCAGGTCGGTATAATGAAGATTACCGCCAAGGCGGAAAATCTTTATCTCGCAGAAGAGGAGCAGGGCAAAAAGCCTGAGCGGCAGTTTGTGCCAAAGTCCACGGGAGGTACGGGACTTCGGAGCGGTGCGGTCAAGAATGAGATTGACCTGCGCGGAATGATGCTTGAGGAGGCGGAGCTTGCGGCGGATAAATTCCTTGATGAATGTGCAATGGCAGGGCTGAATACCGTCAGCATAATCCACGGCAAGGGAACAGGAACTCTCCGCAAGGGTATACAGAGTATGATGCGTCGGCATCCGCATGTAAAGAGCTTTCGTCTCGGCACATTCGGCGAGGGCGAAAACGGCGTAACTATTGTGGAATTGAAATAACTTTTGCATTGAATTGCCTATCTGCACAAAAAATGGGTTTTAATTTTAGTTATATTTAAAGAATTTTTTAAAAGAATGGTTTAAATTAAAAAAAAGTGTTGTAATTTGACAGAAAAAGTGTTACGATATATGTTATGATAATCTGCACTTATTGTGCATAGTAGTAGAGAATCGGGAGATTTTATTTATGTTAAAGAAAAAGTGGTTGCTTCGTGAATTTGACAAACAGCGCGTGTTGGAGATGTCCAAAACATTCAGGATATCGCCTCTTACCGCAATAGTTTTATACAATCGAGGCATACGCAACGACGAGGAAATTAAGATGTTTTTGTCCAGGGATTTGGGTGTTATGTATGACCCGTTCCTTATGCGTGATATGGACAAGGCGGTAGAGCGTATAATGGCGGCACAGAAGGACGGCGAAAAGATTACCATTTACGGTGATTATGATGTTGACGGAATTACAGCTATTGCTATCCTTTATAAGCATCTGACAGAGATGGGAATTTCGGTTGACTATTATGTTCCCGACAGAATGCAGGAGGGTTACGGCGTGAACCCCGATGCTCTTGACAGAATTAAGGAAAAGGGCAGTTCCCTTATTATAACCGTTGATACGGGTATAACAGCTGTTGAGGAATGTGAATACGCTCGCTCAATCGGTCTTGATGTTATCGTTACTGACCATCATGAATGTAAAGAGAAGATACCCCGTGCTTATGCGGCTATCGACCCCAAGAGAAAGGATTGCGGTTATCCGTTCAAGAGTCTTGCGGGCGTTGGCGTTGTGTTTAAGCTTATTCAGGCACTTGACGGCAACAAGTCACTCCCCGATTTGATGGAGAAGTATGCCGACCTTATGTGCCTTGGTACGGTTGCTGATATTTCACCATTGGTGGATGAAAACCGTATAATAGTTACAGAGGGACTCAAACGCTTTAAGACTACAAGCAATATCGGTCTTAAGGCTCTTATTGATGTTTCTACAAACGGAAAGGCGATTACCGCGTCTACAATCGGTTACATCATTGCCCCGAGAATAAATGCAAGCGGAAGACTTGGCTGTGCGTCAAGAAGTGTTGAGCTTTTCCTGACAGATGACGAGGAAAAGGCGAAGGAGCTTGCAAACTCTCTGTGTGAGGAAAATTCGCTCAGACAGCAGACAGAGCAGAAGATGTTCCGTGAGGCACTTGAATATATAGAAAATCATCCCGAAATCAAGGATGATAAAATCATTGTTATTCCGCATGAGAACTGGCATCACGGTATCGTGGGTATAGTTTCTTCAAAGATAACCGAGAAGTTCTACAAGCCGTCAATTCTCTTTGCCATTGACGGAGATGAGGCAAAGGGTTCGGGCAGAAGTGTATCGGGATTTAATCTGTTTGGTGCACTTGAGAATTGTTCTGACCTTTTGGAAAAGTTCGGTGGACATGAGCTTGCGGCAGGTCTTACCATAAAAGCGGAGAATATTGCGGCATTTCGTGAGAAGATAAATTCGCTGTCTCAGGAGAGCCTGAGCGATGCTATGCTCGTGCCGACGATTATGCTTGATGCGGCAATAAAGGTTCCGTATATAACTATCGAGACGGTTCATGATATCAACAGGCTTCAGCCGTTTGGCGTTGATAATCCCAATCCTGCCTTTTCGGTAAGGAATATAAAAATTCACAAAATCAGCGTTATGAGTGAGGGCAAGCATCTGAGAATGACTCTCCTCAAGGACGGAAAGTATCTGGATTCGGTAGGCTTTGGTATGGGTGAGTATTATCATCATCTGGAGGAGGGCGATTATATTGATGTTGCCTTTGCCCTTGATATAAATGATTATAAGGGCTTCCAGAATGTTCAGCTTATACTCAAGGATATCAAGAAGGTCGGAGAGACATCAGAGTAACAGCCGCTTTTTAAGATAATATCAGATTATAAGTCAAGCCGGCTGCCCGCCGGCTTTTCTTGTTTAAAGCGGCGGAGCGAAACAATGTAGGGAATGGCGGTTTCCGACATTCCGCAAAACGGTGCATCGTAAACGCTGCACCCTACAAACGAAACGGTATACAAAACCTTG
>JAZUCQ010000096.1:0-5457 GCA_045639145.1 Clostridia bacterium
TTATAAGCAATCTGGCGAACAGGTTCTTCAAGTGCACGGAGAACAATCTGAGCACCTGTCTTTTCGTCACCGTTTGCTGCCTCTACAACCTTCTCAACAGCAGGGATTGCATTGATGAATGCAGTACCGCCGCCTGCTACGATACCCTCTTCAACTGCCGCACGGGTAGCTGCAAGAGCATCTTCAATTCTAAGCTTCTTTTCCTTCATCTCGATTTCGGTAGCTGCACCAACCTTAATTACTGCAACACCGCCAGCGAGCTTTGCAAGACGCTCCATAAGCTTTTCCTTGTCAAACTCTGAGGTTGTTTCCTCAATCTGAGTTCTGATATTGCTTACACGGTTTGCAATCTCACCCTTGTCGCCCATACCGTCAACGATGATTGTGTTCTCCTTCTGAACCTTAACCTGACGAGCACGACCGAGCTGGTCGATTGTAGCGTCCTTAAGCTCTAAACCTATCTCCTCGGAAATTACCTGACCGCCTGTCAAAATAGCGATATCCTTGAGCATTTCCTTTCTTCTGTCGCCAAAGCCGGGAGCCTTAACACCGATGCAGGTGAATGTTCCTCTGAGCTTGTTTACGATAAGTGTGGAAAGCGCCTCACCCTCGATATCCTCTGCAATTATGAGAAGCTTCTTGCCTGACTGAACAATCTGCTCAAGAAGGGGAAGGATCTCCTGAATATTTGAAATCTTCTTATCTGTGATAAGAATGTATGCATCATCTACAACAGCTTCCATCTTATCTGTGTCTGTTACCATGTAGGGTGTGATGTAACCTCTGTCAAACTGCATACCCTCAACAACCTCGGAATATGTCTCAGCAGTCTTTGACTCCTCAACTGTGATTACGCCATCACTTGTAACCTTTTCCATAGCGTCAGCGATAAGAGTACCGATATTCTCGTCAGCAGCAGAAACAGATGCAACACGAGCGATATCGTCCTTGCCGTCAACCTTTTTGCTGTTTGCGATAATCTCAGCAACAGCCGCATCAACAGCAGCAGCCATACCGCGTCTTACAATCATGGGGTTTGCACCTGCCGCAACATTCTTCATACCCTCGCGAACGAGTGCCTGTGCGAGCAAGGTTGCGGTAGTTGTACCGTCACCTGCGATATCGTTGGCCTTAGTTGCAACTTCCTTAACGAGCTGTGCACCCATGTTCTCAAAAGCGTCCTCAAGTTCAACCTCCTTAGCGATTGTAACACCGTCATTTGTAATAAGCGGTGCGCCGTATTTCTTGTCAAGAACAACATTTCTGCCCTTGGGACCAAGTGTAACCTTTACTGTATCTGCAAGCTGGTTTACACCTCTCTCAAGAGCGCGTCTTGCTTCTTCTCCGAATAAAATCTGTTTAGCCATATCTAAAACATCCTTTCTGTAATTTAGTCAATCTTTGCGAGAACATCACTTTGTCTTAAGATGATGTATTCCTCACCGTCAAGCTTAACCTCGGTTCCTGCGTACTTACTCATGATAACCTTGTCACCAACCGAAAGCTCCATAACAACCTCTTTGCCGTCAACAACACCACCGGGGCCAACTGCCACTACTTCGGCAATCTGGGGTTTCTCCTTTGCTGTTCCTGCAAGGATAATACCGCTCTTTGTGGTCTCCTCCGCCTCAAGCATCTTTATAACTACTCTGTCAGCTAATGGTTTGATGTTCATAATATAAACCTCCTTATATAAATGTAAAAATTCTAACAATCTTTAGATTAGCACTCTTCAAACGAGAGTGCTAATAAATGTATAATACAAAAAACAGGCTAATAAATCAAACCAAACCAGAACCATTTACACCTGATTATTTATGATTATTAGCCGTTTTCTTAAAATATATCCTTTTTCCTTAATTTCAATATTTTTCTAATAAATTATTCGACGGTTACCGACTTTGCAAGGTTTCTCGGCTTATCTATGTCAAGACCCTTGAGCGACGCTACATAATATGCGAAAAGCTGAAGCGGAACAACCACCTCTGACGGCATTACCATTGAGTCGCATTTCGGCACATAAATAACATGGTCTGCCTCCTGCTCGATTTCAGGGTGTCCCTCCTCCGCTACCGCTATTACAACAGCACCTCTTGCCTTTACCTCTTTGATATTGCTCAAAATCTTATCAAACAGCTTTTTAACCGTGCAAAGAGCCACCACAACCGTGCCCTCTTCTATAAGGGCTATTGTTCCGTGCTTAAGCTCACCTGCGGCATATGCCTCAGAATGTATATACGAAATCTCCTTAAGTTTGAGCGAGCCTTCCAACGCAACTGCATAATCGAAAGTTCTTCCGAGGAAGAATACACTCTTTGCATTGTAATATAAAGATGCAATGTGCTGAATTTCCTGTTTATTCTCTACAATACGCTCTATGTTATCGCCAAGGCTCTCAAGAGCGGAAACACATTCAAGAAGTCTATCCTTATCAATAATTTCAAGCTCCTGTGCAATGTAGAGCGACATCAGATATATTGCTGTCATTTGAGTGCTGTACGCCTTTGTTGTCGCAACCGAAATCTCAGGGCCTGCCCATGTATACAAAACATCGTCAGCCTCTCGTGCAATCGCACTTCCTACTGCGTTTACAATAGCAAAGGTTCTTGCTCCCAGTCGCTTTGCCTCATGCATTGCGGCTATTGTATCAGCGGTCTCGCCCGACTGACTTATAACAACCGCCAATGTTTTGTCATCCACTATCGGGTTCATGTATCTGAACTCGGACGCTATGCTGACCTCAACGGGTATACGCGTCATCTCCTCGATTACATATTTGCCTACAACACCGACATGGTACGCACTTCCGCAGGCTACTATATAAATCTTGTTTATTCCTTTAATATAATCAGCCGTCAAGGTGATATCATCAAGAACAATCCTTCCGTCACGAATTCTGCGTGATACTGTGTCGCGGATTGCACGCGGCTGTTCCATTATTTCCTTGAACATAAAATGTTCATAACCGCCCTTTTCCGCAGCGGACACATCCCAATCAACATGGTACGGCTCTTTTGTAATCTCATCACCCTCGGTTGTATAAATCTTTACATCATCAGAGCTTAAAACAACTATCTCGTCATTTTCAAGGAAGTATACATCACGGGTATAAGAGAGAATAGCCGGAATATCCGAGGCAATGAAGTTTTCGCCCTCGCCAAGTCCGACAATCAACGGACTTTCCTTTCGTACTGCTACAAATGTGTCAGGGTTATCCGCACAGAGTATACCGAGTGCATACGAGCCATCAACCTTTTCTGCAACCTTTGCAAGCGTCTCAATAATGTTTCCCGTATAATAATACTCAACAAGATGTGCTATAACCTCGGTATCTGTCTCAGATATAAATTCAAAGCCTTTCTTGGTGAGCATATTGCGAAGCTTGATGTAATTCTCGATTATTCCGTTGTGAACAACCGCAAATCTGCCCGATTTGCTAAGATGCGGATGCGAATTCGTATCCGACGGCTCGCCATGGGTCGCCCATCTGGTGTGACCTATACCCATAACGCTGTTTATCGGGTCGCCGCCATTTAACTTCTCTTCCAGAACAGCAAGCCGTCCCTTTGACTTTCTCACATCAATTTCGCCATTACTCATCACGGCAACACCTGCTGAGTCATAACCTCTGTATTCAAGCTTTGACAAGCCATCAACCAAAATCGGTACAGCTTGCTTTTTTCCTACATATCCAACAATTCCGCACATAATAATCCCCATAGCCTTTCTGCCCACATAAATTTTATTGAATACGCATTTCCTTACCGCGGGCTGATAAGTCGTATACTCTATATAAATTACTTTACTTGTTCTCTGTGTTTTGTGTGATACCATTCTCCGTCTCTGCCGAAAATCCCGAAAAATCCAATTGGAATCCAGCTTACAAGATAGAGTACCATTCCGAATAAATTAAGCATTACATTTCTGCTTATTTTTTTATCAATAATAAGTGCCATCGGCACAGCAAGTACATTTACTGCAATACACAGCAAAAGACTTGCATATCCTATCGGACTTGCCCAAATTCCGTTTCTTACAAATGCAAAACAGACAAGCACCGCAACGCTCAGCGGATACAAAACATCACTCCAAAGTCCCATAACTGCATTTATATGCCCCTTAAACAGAAGTCTCAAAGTATATTCTCCCTGAACATCACATATGCCCCTCGACCATCTTCTGCGCTGTCCTGCCGACTGCGAAAAGCTAATCGGCTTCTCATCATATACCACAGCTCTCTCGGCATAATCAACCTTGATACCATTGTCTGCCAACAAGCAAGTATATTCAGCATCCTCTGCAACCGTCACAGTATGCCACGGAACCCTTTCGATAACCTCTCTTGAAACAACAAATCCCGTTCCGCCAATACGACAGCCAAGTCCAAGTTTTGCACGCCCTGACTGAATTAGCCTGTTGGTTATCCAGTACCAGACCGAATGTGCACATGAAACCCATGATTCATAAGGATTTTTTGAGTCAATATACCCCTGTACCGCGACCGCTCCCAACGAAAGCCTCTCGCTTATCTCGCGGAAAAATCCTTCATCTGCAAGATTATCAGCATCAAATACCGCTATGCAATCATATTCAGTTCCTTTAAGATAATCAAATGCAGCTTTAAGTGCTTCTCCTTTACAAGAAGCCAGTTGTTTTTCAATAACTGTTGCACCAAACCGTCTTGCAATATATGCCGTTCGGTCACTGCAACCATCTGCTACTACTATTATTTGTATAAGTTCGCTCTCATAATCAGCATTCTTTATACTATCAAGCAACCCCTTCAAAACTCTCTCCTCGTTATGAGCAGGAATTATAACTGCAAATCTCGGTTTCTTTATTTCCTTTGCAACATTTGACCGCGGAACAAAAGAAAAAGCCGCCGCAGCGGTATAGTATGCCGCAATCAAAAACACAAATATATATATTATGTTAATTGCAATATTTATATCAAACAAATGCAAGCTTCACCTCTTTTTTGCACTATCATCCATTAATTTTAGCATAATATCAATTTCGATACAACATTTAATACATTACATATATATTACAATTATTATTTTTAAACAATGGACATATTTTTATTTATATGTTATACTTAGCATATCATATTACGGATAGTTAAAAGGAGTACCCTTTAAAATGAAAGAAAAAACTGTTTTTGTCTGTTCTGAGTGCGGAACAGAATCCGCTAAATGGAACGGCAAATGTCCCGGCTGCGGTGCATGGAATACAATGAATGAAGAGAAAGTTGTTTCCTCCGCTCCAAAATCTTCAAGAGGCGGTACATCATTTGCTATGCAATCAGAACCGCCAAAATTCCTTTGCGACATATCCACATCTGAGGAAGAGCGTATTCACACAGGGTTGTCTGAGCTTGACAGAGTTCTCGGCGGCGGTATTGTCCCGGGTTCACTTGTTTTAATCGGCGGGGGCCCCGGTATAGGAAAATCGACA
>JAZUCQ010000097.1:0-22189 GCA_045639145.1 Clostridia bacterium
GTATACGAGAGCATGAGAGAGAAAACAAGCGAATTTGAGAGTTTGCAACATAGTAAATTAAATTTTTTAAAAAAGTGCTTGACAAATCTGAAAATTCGTATTATAATAGCAAGGCACCCTGAATTTGGGTGCCTTATTATGTAGATAATTAAGTTATTATATAAGGAGGTCGGCATTATAATGTCAACTTACATGGCAAAAGCCAATGAAATTGAAAAAAAATGGTACATCATTGATGCTGCCGGCAAGCCCCTCGGTAGAGTAGCTGCTACTGCTGCTACAATTCTCCGCGGTAAGCACCGTCCGCAGTATACACCCGGCGTTGACTGCGGTGAGTTTGTTATCGTTATAAACGCAAAGGACGCAGTTCTTACAGGTAACAAGCTTCTGCAGAAGAAGTGGTACAGACACACAGGCTATATCGGTCACTTGAAGGAAGTTTCTTATAAGACTCTTATGGAAACTCGTCCCGAGAAGGCTATGGAGCTTGCTATCGCAGGTATGCTCCCGCACAACACTCTCGGAAGAAAGGCTCTGAAGAAGCTCAGAGTTTACAAGGACGCTGATCACAAGCACGAAGCTCAGACACCCGTTGTCTGGGAACAAGCGTAAGAAAGGGGACTGATTAAACATGGCAAGCGTACAGTATTGCGGAACAGGCAGAAGAAAAAAGTCTGTTGCCAGGGTTAGACTGGTACCCGGCACAGGTGTTATTACTATTAATAAGAGAGATATCGACGAGTATTTCGGTCTCGAGACACTCAAGGTTGTTGTAAGACAGCCGCTCGAGCTCACAGCTACCGCAGGAAAGTTTGATGTTATCGTCAATGTTACAGGCGGAGGATTTACCGGACAGGCAGGTGCTATCCGCCACGGTATTTCAAGAGCTCTTCTCGAGGTTGATGAGGAATACAGAACAGCTCTTAAGGCTGCAGGCTACCTCACTCGTGACCCGAGAATGAAGGAGAGAAAGAAGTACGGACTCAAAGCAGCTCGTCGCGCTCCTCAGTTCTCAAAGAGATAAAAAAACTATATTGTATTTTTCAACACTCACCATATACGGTGGGTGTTGTTTTTTTAACACAGGGCGGTTCTATTGTGTTACTGGGTGATAAAAGGCGATAGAACAGCGCCTCTGTGATGAAATCCTGAGGTTTTGGCCATGGGATTTTTTTGTTGTCGAAAAAAAGAGGACGAAAATTTACATATTTTTACAGAAAGGTCTTGCCAAAAATATAAATCTGTGATATTATAATAATCGCGACAAATAATTTTTTTATTTTATATCATTTATGTATCAAGAGGTGTATTACCTTACGGTAAAAACATGCTCTCTTTCTCTTGGTGTATATAAATGATATATTGAGGATTATTTGTCGCAAAATAATCAGGAGTTGCGTGTTTTTCGATGCGGGGCTCCATTGTGTGGCCGCGCATTTTTTTATTGTATAATTTAATAAGGAGGAACTGAGTATGTCTGTAGAGGAATACAGAAATGCTGTTATTCGCGCGGCTCAAATCAGCGTCGAGCTTTCTGCAATGCTTGATGAACGCGGACAGGATTTGTTCGAGGAATACGGAAATACCTACGAGGAAATTGTGCGACATGAAACAGCAAATAAAGATATAAAAATATAAAATCAGAAATTCGCTTTAAAATATTTTAAAGCGAATTTCTTTTGATTTAAAACGAATTTCGCTTGACATTTAACGAATAATATCATATAATATTCCATAAGATATTATACGATATCATTTTTGGGGTGGATAGTATGAAGTTTAACGAGGAAAAGAAAAGAGCGATAATCTTATACTTGCTTGAAAAAATAGAGCAAGAGGCAGAGAACCTGTCAAAAAGTGTATCTGAGACATTCGCGGTAAATCAAAATACCATTCATACTTATATCAATCAATTAGTAAGTGAAAATGTAATTAAGAGAGTTAAACGCGGTAAATATGAATTGGTCAAACAAAAGTACGAGTTCAACTTAAAAAGAAGCGAGGGCGATTTGGACAGCGACACCTACGCTTACAATGCTTTTTTTAAACAGTATATTAAGGATTTGCCGAAGAATGTGCAGGAGATATGGGAGTATTCTTTCAGCGAGATGATAAACAATGTCATGGATCATTCTCAGGCAGAGAGTGCAAAAATTGTTGTTTGGCAGAACTACCTCAAAACCTCGGTTAGTATTTCGGATAACGGCATTGGCATATTTGAAAAGATTAAAAATCACTTTAATTTTGATTCGCTTGATGATGCCATATGTGAATTGTTTAAGGGAAAGCTTACAACTGATTCTAAAAATCATTCCGGCGAGGGCATTTTTTTCAGCTCAAAGATAATGGACGAGTTTCTTATCTTATCGAGTAAAAAGATTTTTACCAATAATAAATATGATAACAGTGTAACGATTAATTTCCCTGCAAGTCTGCGTCAGGGAACCTGTGTTTTGATGGCTCTTTCAAATTATACGCACAAGCAGGTCAAAGAGGTATTTGATATGTATTCGAGTGTTGACGGCGGATTTAACAGAACCGTCATGCCCCTTAAGAATATATTTGACACATCTCCCGTTTCGCGTTCTCAGGCAAGGCGTGTTTGCAACCGTCTGAGCAAGTTTGAGGAGGTTATACTCGACTTTGAAAGTCTGGAATGGATGGGGCAGGGATTTGCACATCAGATTTTTGTGGTTTTCAGCCGCGAGCATCCCGAAATAAAAATTACGCCGATAAATATGAATGAAGCAATAACCAAGATGTATAATCATGTTTTATATGGAGATTAAACTATTTGACAGTCTGAGAAATTCGTTTTAAAATATTTTAAAGCGAATTTCTTTTAATTTAAAACGAATTTTGTTTGGTAAATTGACAATGGGCAAGAGAAATATTACTCCTTGCTGACAATAAAATGCAGTAATTTGACAATACGGGCGGTTTGTGTTATATTTAAAATATAAATTTATAAACAGGTTTTATGGAGAAATGATATGAGAATTCAGGAATCTGCAGAAAACTATCTTGAAGCTATCTTGATGATTAAAAAGAAGAAGGGCAATGTCAGAAGTATAGATATTGTAAACCATCTCAATGTTACAAAACCCAGCGTATCGGTTGCGATGAAGCATTTCCGTGAAGAGGGTTATATTGTGATGGATGATGATGGCGCGATAACTCTTACCGAAAAGGGGCAGGAGATTGCTGACCGTATGTATGAGAGGCATCAGCTTATTGCACAGACGCTTATGGCAATCGGTGTTGATGAAGAGACGGCGTACGAGGACAGCTGTAAGATAGAGCATGATATAAGCGATGTTACATTTGAGAAAATAAAGGAATTTTTAAAAAGACACAACGGATAAGATGTGAGGGAGTGATATTTTGAATACATGTTCAAAGTGCGGAAATCAAGTCGATGTCACAAAACGCTTTTGTAACAGATGCGGAGCGATGATTGTCGGCGCAAAAAAACATACAGAGGAAGTTAAAACTGCAACGGCGGTACTGAAAAAGCTTGGTTCATCACCGATTTTTCTTGCGGGGGTGATTGCATATACGCTGACGGTTTTGGTGTCACTTGTGATGTCGGTTTCTAATTCCTCATATGCTATGGGTGTGTTATATGAACTGGCTGACGCTCTTGATATGGAGGCAGTTTTCCTGAGGAATGTGGACTTTGTATACGCTATCTCAGGAGTTGGAAGTGTAATTTCGGGCGTGATTGGCTCTATACCTTTGGTTGTTATAACGGTAGGCTTGTGGATGTGCTTTGCATACGCAAGAAAGCGTCAGAGTATGATGTATAACACCTCGGGACTTACCATTATAAAGGTAATCAGCATAGTTCAGCTTGTATTTTTAGGAATAGGTATTTTGTTCTCCGAGGTTATACTTTTGGTTATTACGATTGTGATGGCAAGCAGCTTTTCGGGTGCGGCTGTTGTACCCGTTATGATGTTGTCTATGGTGATTTTGATTGCTGTGTTTGCGTTAGAGGTTTACTATTATATCAAGGTTATTAAAACCATTAATGTGATAAGCCGTACAGCGGCCACGGGCGTCCCGAACGAAAAGGTGTCAAGGTTTGTCGGGGGTTACCTCCTTGCAAGTGCTGTGATTTCGGTAATTGCCTTGGTAGTGGCACTTGACGAGGTTGCGATAGGTTACGGATATGCGCTGGCTATGGTTTTAGAGTGTGTTTGCACGGCTGTATCGTCGGTATGCTTGGGAACATTGATTTTTAAATACAGAAAAGAAATGAAGGCAATAATGGAGTAAAGGAAGGTCTCTGCGGAGACCTTCTTTTAAATTTATGTTACAGCTATTGACAAATGGAATAAATCCTATATAATGTTGTGTAAAAATTATAGATACTGTGTGCGGTATCATAAATTTCAAAGCCTTGGAGGCGATATGTTATGAAAATAGCAAACAAGGAAACAAAGCCGCTCGATGACCGAACTCGTACAAAATCGGGCAAAAGCCAAATCCCCGATTACGAGCAGGTTTTTTGTGAGGGAACGGGTGAGGAACAAGGAAGGACATCGGGAATATACAGACGGCTTATCTCAAGGTATCGTGGAGGAATATTTGTATCTTCAATTCTGTATGTTATTAAACATTCGCCCGTGTGGCTTATTCCGCTTGTTACTGCGGAGGTTATAAATACTGTGACCTCAGGCGAGGATGTTGTAAAACGGCTGAGTATTTACGCGGTGCTTTTACTTTTACTCCTTGCTCAGAATATTCCAATGCATATTTTGTACTCAAAGCATATAGACAAAATTTTGCGTACCATCAGCGCCGGACTTAGAAATACAATGGTCAAAAAGCTCCAAAGTCTGTCGCTTACATACCACAAGGAGCTTGAGAGCGGAAGAATACAATCCAAGTTTCTGCGTGATATCGAGGCGATTGAATTTCTTAACACCCATCTTATGAAGACGGTAATTCCTGCATTGATAGGGGTTATCGCCTCAATCGTGATTGCCGCAATGAAAAGCGGCAAGGTTACGCTTTTCTTTATGGTGCTTGTGCCGATAAATGTGTTTGTCGTATATTTTTTCCGTCATGGTATGACAGATGCCAACAGACGATTTCGCAATGAAAATGAGAATATATCCGCAAAGGTTTCAAGCATGATTGATATGATACCCGTAACAAAGGCGCACGGTCTCGAAAATGAAGAAATTGCCGCACTTGAGGGAAAAATTCAAAAGCTGCGTAACGAGGGTCTGCTCCTTGACAGGGTTAATGCGTATTTTGGTTCTGTGTCGTGGGTGCTGAGCCAGATTATGAGTGCAATATGTCTTTTTACTACTGCGTATCTTGCGTTAAAAGGAGAGATACAGGTCGGAGATATTGTGCTCTATCAATCGTATTTTACAAGCATTTCAAACAATGTTCAGGGACTTATAAATATATTCCCCAATCTTACCAAGGGTATGGAGTCCATACAGTCGGTTGCGGATATTATGCTCTCAAACGATGTAGAGAATAATACGGGCAAGATAAAGCTCAGATATGTTCACGGAACGATAAACTTTAATGATGTATATTATCGTTATCCAAAGTCGGATGAGGATATGATAAAAGGGTTTACTCTTGCGGTAGAGCCGGGTGAATGTGTTGCGTTTGTCGGGGCATCAGGTTCGGGCAAGTCTACTATAATGAATATGATTATAGGTTTTCTTCAGCCGACTGGAGGCTCACTTTGCATTGACGGAAAGCCGATAGAGATGCTAAATCTTAGTGATTACCGTCATTTTATTTCGGTTGTACCGCAGAACAGCGTCTTGTTTAAAGGTACAATCCGCGAGAATATTCTCTACGGTCTGACCGGCATCTCAAATGAGAGACTTATGGAGGTTGTTCATCTTGCAAATATTGACGAGTTTGCGGAAAAACTGCCAAACGGAATAGATACACAGGTCGGCGAGAACGGTGCAAACCTGTCGGGAGGACAGAAGCAGAGAATTTCTATTGCCCGTGCACTTATCCGTGACCCCAAAATACTTATTCTTGATGAGGCGACCTCTGCACTTGATAATATATCAGAATACCATGTTCAAAGCGCAATAAACCATCTGACAAAGGGCAGAACCACATTTATTGTTGCGCACAGACTTTCGACAATACGCAATGCCGACAAGATAGTTGTTATGGACGGAGGCCGTTGTGTTGAGATGGGAACATTTGACGAGCTTATGGCAAAGAAGGGAGTATTCTATCAATTAAAAAGCCTGAACGACAGTATGGGTAGTGAGGAATAGCAAAAATGCCGCTGCATCGCAGCGGCATTTTTTTATCTCTTTTCTTTTGCCTGTGCCTTGGCACGGAGCTGATTGTTTAAAATTCTCTTTCTCAGGCGGAGACTCTCGGGGGTTACCTCCAAAAGCTCGTCCTCTGCAAGGAACTCAAGACAACCCTCAAGGCTGAGTATCTGGGGCGGAATAAGGCGGAGTGCCTCGTCGCTACCCGACGCTCTTGTGTTGGTGAGCTGTTTCTTCTTGCAGACATTAACATTTATATCCTCGCTCTTGGGCGACCAGCCGACAATCATACCTTCGTATACGGCTGTGCCGGGAGTTATAAACATTGTACCTCTGTCCTGAACCTTGAATATTCCGTAGCCTACTGCCTCGCCCGTTTCAAACGCCACAAGCGAGCCTGTGTGTCTGCGTGTTATCTCGCCCTTGAACGGCTGATAGCTGTCAAAAACGGAATTCATAATTCCCTCGCCTCGGGTATCTGTCAAAAATTCGTTTCTGTAACCTAAAAGACCTCTTGCAGGGATAAGGTATTCAAGCTTCATTCTCTCGCCCTGAGGTGCCATCTGTAAAAGCTCGGCTTTTCTTGAACCCATCTTTTCCATTACGGCTCCCATCGAGGTTTCGGGCACATCTATAAGAAGCTTTTCGACAGGCTCACACAGAACACCGTCAATCTCTTTGAAGAGAACCTTGGGTGTGCTGACCGAGAATTCGTAGCCTTCGCGGCGCATAGTTTCAATCAAAATAGAAATATGCATCTCGCCTCTGCCTGCAACGCGGAAGCTGTCGGTTGTGTCGCCCTCTTCAACACGGAGCGAAACATCCTTCAAAAGCTCACGCATAAGTCTGTCGCGGAGCTGACGCGAGGTAACAAACTTACCCTCTCTGCCTGCAAACGGACTGTCATTTACCGAGAATGTCATCTCGATTGTCGGCTCACTTATCTTGACAAAGGGGAGTGGCTCGGGACAGTCGGTTGCGGTGATTGTGTCGCCGATTGTAATGTCGGTGACACCCGAGAAACAAACAATGTCGCCGACCTTTGCGGAGTCAACTGCTGTTCTGCCGAGACCGTCTATCTGATAGATGTTGACAATTTTTGATTTATACGGAGCGTGCTTCTCGTGGAAGTCACATACTGTAACCTCCTGATTTTGTTTTAACTCACCGCGTTCAATCCTGCCGATTGCTATTCTGCCCACATAGTCATTGTAGTCAATAGACGATACAAGCATCTGGAGCGGTGCGTCCGCCTCTCCCTCGGGTGCAGGAATGTAATTCATTATAGTTTCAAAAAGAACCGTTAAATCCTTGCCCGGTTCATATTGAGAAAGTGATGCAGTACCCGAGCGGCCCGAACAGAATATAATCGGACTTTCAAGCTGCTCGTCATTGGCATCAAGCTCTATCAGCAAATCAAGAATTTCGTCGGGGATTTCGTCAAGACGGGCATCAGGCTTATCAATCTTGTTAACAACGATAATTACACGGTGGTTCATCTCAAGTGCCTTCTGAAGAACAAATCTTGTCTGGGGCATCGGACCCTCTGCCGCATCAACGAGCAGAATAACACCGTTTACCATCTTGAGAATTCTTTCAACCTCCCCGCCAAAATCTGCATGTCCGGGGGTGTCGATTATATTCATTTTTATATCCTTGTAATAAACCGAGGTGTTTTTGGCAAGAATGGTAATACCTCTCTCGCGTTCGAGGTCGTTGTTATCCATTACGCGCTCCTCGACCACCTGATTTTCTCTGTATATACCGCCCTGCTTGAGCATCTCGTCAACAAGAGTAGTCTTGCCGTGGTCAACATGGGCTATAATTGCGATGTTTCTTAAATCCTCTCTCTTCATATAGTATATCCTTTCTTGTTACAGCCTCAGTCATACAAAGCATGTCCGAGACAACTACTGCATTATATATTACCACAAAATTTTCTGCTTGTAAATGTCAATATAGATAAAATTACGAAAAATCAATATACATATTGTTGAATTATTACAATAACATATTTGTAACATCTGTGAAATCCTGACCCGAAAAAATACACAGAAATGAGCACGGACACTACAAAAAAATAGTACAATTCACGAATTGAAATATGTTTATAAAATGTTTATAATTTATTTATAAATAATTTATATATCCGATATATAAATGATATGGTGCAATACTAAAATATATAAAAGGGTATTCGGGAGAGGTACTCCCGACATAACTGACCCATAAAAGGTCGAAGGAGAGTTGCTTATGAAGGCAATCATTTTTTTTAACTTTATTATTTCTGTAGTATTTACTTTGTGCTATGCATATCAGTTTTTCTACATCTTTGTAGGACTGCTGAAGAAGCCGCAGGAGTTTACCGCGAAGGCTCAGCATCGCTATGCGGTAGTTGTCTCTGCAAGAAATGAGAGCGGTGTTATAGGCAATCTTATCCGCAGTATCCGCAGTCAGAGATATCCGTCGGAGCTGGTTGATATCTTTGTTATTGCCGACAACTGTACAGACAATACTGCCGAGGTTGCACGCGAGGCAGGTGCTATTGTTTATGAGCGCTTCAACAAGGAGCAGGTCGGAAAGGGTTATGCACTTGACTGGATGTTCAACATAATCAAGGACGAACATGCAGACAAGAATTATGAGGCATATATCATATTTGATGCGGATAATATTTTAGACCCCAACTACATTGCTGAGATGAATAAGGTATTTGATAACGGTTACCGCATTATTACAAGCTATCGTAACTCAAAGAACTTTGACGGCAACTGGATAACAGCAGGATATTCGCTTTGGTTCCTGCGTGAGGCGAGATACCTTAACAATGCGAGAATGCAGCTTGGCACAAGCTGTGCAATATCGGGAACAGGCTTTTTGGTAAGTGCAGAGGTTATAGCCGAAAACGGAGGCTGGATACATCACCTGCTTACCGAGGATATCGAGTTTACAACCGACAGCATCATCAAGGGCGAAAAGATTGGCTACTGTGCAAATGCAGTTCTCTATGACGAACAGCCGACCTTGTTCAGCCAGTCATATACACAGCGTCTGCGTTGGGCAAAGGGATTTTATCAGGTATTTAAGAATTATGGCGGAAAGCTCATAAAGGGTATATTTAATGGCAGCTTCTCATGCTTTGATATGCTTATGACAATTATGCCTGCCATGCTTTTGACGCTTCTCAGTATTGCAATTAACATTGTTGCAATACCTGTGGGAATAATAAACAATTCGCCTGATTTACCTATTCTTATAAAGACACTTTTGCAGACACTCGGAAACTTTTACGGAATGTTCTTCCTGCTCGGCTCGATTACTGTGATTACCGAGTGGAAGCAAATCCATTGCAGCAAGGGAAGAAAGATATTGTATCTGTTCACATTCCCGATGTTTATGCTGACATATGTACCGATTGCGATTGTTGCACTCTTCCGTAAGATAGAGTGGAAGCCGATTAACCATTCGGTATCAAAGACACTCAGTGAGATTTGCGGAGATGAAATGACGGCGTAGATTTTGAAGGCTCGGATAAATCCGAGCCTTTTGTATTGATTTATTTTATAAAATGTGGTAAACTAACCATTATTAAATATAAAGGCGGTTAAGATATGGAAAATCAACAGGTGCAATCCAAGCGGAGGCGGATACTGACACTTTTTATAACATTTTTAAAGATAGGAGCGTTCACCTTTGGGGGCGGCTATGCAATGATTCCGCTTATTCAAAGAGAAATATCCGAAAAGCACGGCTGGATAACCGATGAAGATATTCTGGATATTATCGCGATTGCAGAGAGCACACCCGGTCCGATTGCGATAAATGCGGCAACCTTTGTCGGATTTAAAACATGCGGATTTTGGGGTGCGTTTTTTGCGACGCTCGGAGTTGTTCTTCCGTCGTTTGTGATTATATATATAATCTCGGGGATACTCCGTGAGTTTCAGAATATCAAGGCGGTACAGTATGCCTTTTACGGAATTCGTGCAGGTGTGCTTGCGCTGATTGTAAAGGCTCTTGCTACTATGTATAAAAAATGCCCCAAGAATATTGTATCATACATTGTTGCAGGGTTTGCGTTTATCGCGGTGGCAATCTTTGATGTAAATGTACTGTATGTTATAATAGGCTGTGCGGCAATCGGTCTTATAAGCTCATTTGCGGCAAAGGGGAGGTTTGACGAATGATATTTCTTGACTTGTTTTTCACATTTTTTAAAATCGGACTTTTTACCTTTGGGGGCGGCTATGCGATGCTTCCGCTTATTCAGGCTGAGGTTATGGGACATGGCTGGCTGAGTATGAACGAGCTTATAGATTTTGTCGCGATAAGCGAGAGTACACCGGGACCGTTTGCGATAAACATTTCGACCTATGTAGGTGCAGAAACAGGAGGAATATTAGGTTCAGCGTGTGCAACGCTCGGCGTTGTGATGCCCTCGTTTATTATAATACTGATTGTTGCAAGATTTTTTGAAAAATTCAAGAACAACAAGATAGTAAAGGGTTGCATGACAGGGTTAAAGCCTGCGGTAGTCGGTCTTATTGCAGCCGCTGTTATATCCTTTGCCAAAACAGTATTTTTGGGAGACGGATTTAATGGCGAGGTGTTTAATTCTCCCGAGATTTATGTATCACTTGGGATATTTGCATTGATGACTTGTCTTGCATTTAAAAAAGCACATCCTATTTTGATTGTATGCCTGTCGGCGGTGATTGGAATAGGAGCGGGATATATTATATTTTAAAACAAGGTTGCTCCGCAGATGCAGAGCAACCTTGTTTGTTATTTGTTTCCAACTGTTCTGTTTGCTATCTCTATGGCGCGTGTTACCATATTCCCGCAATCTCTTGAGGAAACTCCGCCGAAGCCTTCTCTCTGTACGATGTCATATACGCCAAGCTCCTTGGCGACCTCCATCTTAAGCTCTTCGGACATTATACTTTTATGACTACTCATACTTCACCTCTGATATTCGCAGCCACTGCAGTATATCTGCGTTTTGAAAAATCTTTGTGTCGCTTGACACATCATTATTATATGTTATTTTACACAGAGCATACTGGAATATAATCTGTTATCTGAGGTATTCGCCCAGTATTTCCGCAATTTTGAATTTTATTTTTATATCGGGTTTTTCGTTTTCGCATATCAGCTGATATTCTTCCTCGGACAGTGAATTTTTCAGTTTTTGTGCAGATGCTTCAGACATAACCATTGTCTTATCCGTGACGCAAAGCGGCGGATACATCACACACCACCAATTTTTGCCCTCCGCATTGCCTATCCGAATATTAAGGGCGGTATATTCGCCGCCGGGGAGCGTAATGCTTCCGTAGCTTTTGGTGGGGAATTTGCATTTTTCAACGGCTGATGTGACGGTATCGGCACAGCCGAGACGGGAAAGCTCGTCATTTGCGGCGTGTTCTATCTCGGCTTTTAAAAGTTTTGCTGTAGCTGCGGCATCGTCAGCGGAGGCGCAGGAGAGAAATTCGTCAGAGAAGTCAGAGAGAATTCTGTCTCTGACGCAGATTTTAAGCTGCTGGTCATAATCGCTGTCACTTGCCCCGACAATGTGAAGCCGCAAGAGGTTATCGGATATATTTGATTTAAGGTTTTGGATATACGAGAGTGTGAATACAATAAGTATAAGGACTATTGCGGCAGCTGCCGCAGAAATTTTTGTAAATCTTTTAAGCATATATTGTCTCCTTTAGGGATTTTTATGTTATTTAATATATTTTTTACATATATTTAGTGTTTATACATATTGATTTTTTTTGACAATAGAGTTACAATAGATACTATGGTGAATTGTGTATTTTATGCTTTTGTGCAGAAAGGCTGTGAATAAAAATGGAAAAGCTTAATATTTGCGTAGTATTCGGAGGTGTATCGAGCGAGCATGAGGTATCTCTTGTTTCTGCAACAACGGTTATCGGCTCTCTTGATAAATCCAAGTACAACATACATATGATAGGAATAACAAAGGACGGCGGTTGGCATTACTTTGAGGGTGATGTGGCTGAGATTAAGAATTTTGACACCACGGCAGACAGCTATCCCCGTGCACTTATATCCCCCGACCGCACCGAGGGCGGACTTATTGTGTTCAGGGACGGCGGCTGTGAGAAAATCAGGATAGATGCCGCAATTCCTGCAATGCATGGCAGAAACGGCGAGGACGGTACAATTCAGGGACTTTTTGAGCTTGCAGGTATTCCTTATGTCGGCCCAAAGGTTATAGGCAGTGCAATCTGTATGGATAAGTGCGTTGCAAAAATTATGTTCCGCGAGGCAGGTATTCCTCAGGCTGATTGGGTTGAGGTAAGAGCGGATGCAAGCGGAAATTACGATAAGTCAAAATTAGACGAGATTGAGTCAAAGCTTGGATATCCGTGCTTTGTTAAGCCGTCGAATGCAGGCTCGTCGGTCGGAATAAGCAAAGCGGCTGACCGTGCAGAGCTTGAGGCAGGACTTAAGGCGGCGTTCGTTCATGATGTCAAGGTTCTGGTAGAGGAGGCTGTAAATGCCCGCGAGGTAGAGAGTGCGGTAATGGGTAACGATAATCCCGTTTGTGCACCCGTCCTCGGTGAGATTGTTCCGTCTGCTGAGTTTTATGACTATGACGATAAGTACAAGGACGGCACATCTGAACTGCTTATGCCTGCACCGCTCAGCGAGGAGATGACAGAAAAAATTCGCAGCTATGCAATTTCGGCATACAAGATATGTGAGTGTAAGGGATTATCGCGTGTTGACTTTTTTGTTGACAAGGAAACAGACGAGATAAAGCTTAACGAGATAAACACCCTCCCCGGGTTCACTTCTATAAGCATGTATCCCAAGCTTTGGCAGGCGAGCGGTGTAGAGATTTCGGATTTGCTTGACAGACTTATAGAATATGCCCGAGAGGTGTAATATGGATAACAGAGCGATAGGTATTTTTGATTCGGGGCTTGGCGGTCTCACTTGTGTAAAAAAGGTTATGGAGATTATGCCGGGCGAGAATATAGTATATTTTGGCGATACAGGAAGAGTTCCCTATGGAACAAGAAGTGCCGATACAATCGTCAAATATGTCAGACAGGATATAAATTTGCTCGAGCAGCTTGATGTTAAGTTTATAATAATCGCGTGCGGAACGGCAAGCTCTGCCGCTCTTCCGCATATTGCGGACAGCGTAAAAACTCCCGTAATCGGAGTGCTGGAGCCTGCATGTGCTGCGGCGGTTCGGGCAAGCAAAAGCGGAAAGATAGGTGTTATCGGCACTCAGGGAACGATAAACAGCGGAAAGTACCTGCAAACAATCAAGGCGATTGCCCCTGATGCAGAGGTTTTCAGCCGTGCATGTCCGATGTTTGTTCCGTTGGTGGAAAACGGATATACAAAGGGAACGGTTACACGGATTATAGCAGAGGAATATCTTGCGGACATAAAAGCATGCGGAGTAGACACCCTTATATTGGGTTGCACGCATTATCCGCTTCTTCGGGAGGAAATTCGGGAGATAATGGGCGATAATGTTACGCTTATTGATTCGGGAGCGGAGGCGGCTGTTGCCGCAAGGGAGAGCCTTAAGGAGCTTAACCTTTTAGCGGACGGAGAGCAGGGCACGGCTCAGTATTATGTAAGCGACGGAGTTGAGGGATTTTCGGAGCTTGGAAGTGTTTTTCTTGAAAAGCGTATCGAAGGCAGCGTCCACCGCGTTGACATAGAGAGGTACTAAAGGAGAAGTAATTATGGACAACAATGTATTGATAAGCATAAAAACATATCAGGATATAGACGGAGATGCAGACGAGCCGATTGAGCTTCAAACCCCCGGGAAGTTCGGTGTCATAAATGATAAGTATTATATCATGTATGACGAGAGTGAGATGACGGGGTTTGCTGACACAACTACCACCATCAAGGTGTGGGAGGATAATGTTATTGTTACCCGCAAGGGCAAGTTCAACATGAAGATATGCTACGAAAACGGAAAGCAAAACCTTTGCCTTTATCCTACACCCTACGGTGAGATAGGTGCGTCAATCAAGACCTTTGGCGTTGATTTTGATTTTAAGGATACCGAGGGCAGTCTCCGTGTGGATTATACAATAGATGCAGATAATGAGAACTTTTGCAAAAATTCTTTAAATATACGGATACAACCGCTGTGAGTTTAGAAAGGACGATAAACAAATGAATATATCAGAGAGTATGAAGAAGAAAATTTCAGATAAGATTTGCGAGGCTTTTGCGGCAGCCGTTGCGGCAGGGGAGCTTTGCGAGACGGATATTAATATATCAGAGATGATAAAGCTTGAAGTGCCGAAGGACAAGCAGCACGGAGATTTTGCGTGTAACATTGCAATGATGCTTGCAAAGCAGCTTCGCTGTGCTCCGAGGCAGATTGCCGACGCTGTTACCTCGCATATTTCGGCAGATGAGGATATTGCAAAGACCGAGGTTGCAGGTGCAGGCTTTATTAACTTTTATCTTACCCCCAACTGGCTTTATAAAACAATGGAGCAGATTGAGGACAAGGGCTGCGACTACGGCAAGATTGACATGGGCAAGGGCAAAAAGGTAATGGTTGAGTTTGTATCTGCAAACCCGACAGGACCCATGCACATGGGTAATGCTAGAGGCGGTGCTCTCGGTGACTGTCTGGCTTCTGTTTTGGAGTACGCAGGCTACGAGGTTACCCGTGAGTTTTATGTAAACGATGCAGGTAACCAGATTGAAAAGTTTGGCAACTCTTTAAACGCGAGATATATTCAGGCTCTTTGCGGAGAGGACGCGATTGAGTTCCCCGAGGACGGATACCACGGCGATGATATTCGCCAGCACGCAAAGGCGTTTATAGAAATTCACGGCGACAAGTATTTAAATACAGACGAGGGCGAGCGTAAAGAGGCACTTGTTGCATATGCGCTTGAAAAGAATGTTACCTCTCTGCGTGAGGATTTGGAGAAGTACCGTATTGTATATGATGTTTGGTTCAGAGAGAGCACGCTTCACAACAGCGGTGAGGTTGCTGCCGCAATAGAAAAGCTTAAGGAGAACGGCTACACCTACGAAGAGGACGGAGCAGTATGGCTCAACTGCGAGAAGATGGGACTTGAAAAGAACGAGGTTCTTGTCCGCAAAAACGGTATTCCCACATATTTTGCGGCAGATATCGCGTACCACATGAACAAGCTGACAACGAGAGGCTATGACTGGGCAATCAATATCTGGGGTGCAGACCACCACGGTCATGTTGCAAGAATGAAGAAGGCACTCGACGCGGTAGGAGCAGGCGGTGACAAGCTTGATGTTGTTTTGATGCAGCTTGTTCGTCTTATGCAGGGCGGCGAGGTTGTAAGAATGTCAAAGCGTACGGGCAAGGCGATTACTCTGTCCGATTTGCTTGAGGATATAAGCGTTGATGCGGCAAGATTTTTCTTTAATATGAGAAGTGCAGGAAGTCACCTTGATTTTGACCTGACGCTTGCGGCAGAGCAGAGCAACGATAATCCCGTGTTCTATGTCCAGTATGCACATGCAAGAATTTGCAGTATTTTAAGACTTCTCTCAGAAGAGGGTATTTCGGTAAAGCCGTATGCGCAGATTAATCCCTCTGTTTTGACAGAGGAGGCAGAGCTTGTTCTGCTCAAAAAGCTGACCGACCTCCCCGACGAAATCAGAGCGGCGGCAGAGGCGCTTGAGCCTGCAAGAATTACAAGATATCTTATGGAGCTTGCAACGGACTTCCATTCGTTCTATAATTCATGCCGCGTAAAGGGCGAGGCGGAAGAGCTTATGGCGGCAAGACTTAAGCTGATTGACAGCGTTCGCATAGTTATGAAGGGCATTATGACAATGCTCAAAATAACCGCCCCCGAGAAAATGTAAGTGTCAGCAAAAGAAAGGGTTATGTTTATGAAAAGACTTGTTATGATTATTACAGCTGTTTGTATAGCCTTGTCGGGATTTTGCGTATATGCCGAAAATGCGGCAGACAAACAGACAATCGGAACATGGGTGTTCAGCGGTAAGTTGTTTTACTGTGACACACCGACAAACCGTGTTGTATTAAAGTCGGTTGCACCTGTCCTTCCGTCGATTGAGACGGCACAGCTTGCAAGAGAGGCGGAATATCTGGAGATAAGCATTGCCCCCGGCGGACTTCGTATGAATGACGGCTCGCTCATTGGAGTTGAGGATTTGAATTCGTATGTAGACAGTAATGTATGGTTTGTTATGACAAAAGCCGCAGACGGTTGCCTTGCAATTCCTTATCTGCGGTTCAGATAGTTTATTAAATTTAGGAAGGATTGGTTGGTATGAAAAACAGAACAAAGCGGCTTTTGGCGGTTTGTTGCTCAGTTGTTTTGGGTGCTTCGGCTATTGTGCCGACAGCAGCTTTTGCGGACGAATATACCGATGATGAAAGACGCGCCTTGTTTATAAAGGATGTTGCAAAGTATTTGACTATAAATGCAAGATATATGGATGTTACAGAGGAAAGCTTATATGAGGCAGCGATTTTAGAGGTTGCAGAGAATAACCCCGAGCTTTATGAAGATATAATGCGTGCTATGCTTTCCTCGATAGACGAACATTCCGAATATTACAATGCCGAAGAGGCGGCACTCTTTAAGGAGAATGTCTCGGGCGAGATTACGGGGATAGGAATTACATTCCAGATGTGTGACGAAGGAGTTGATGTAAGAAGCGTAATTGCAGACACCCCTGCCGCAAAGGGCGGACTTCAGGTTGGTGATATTATCGTAAGCGTTGATGATATAAGCCTTGCAGGCATGAACTCTGATACCGCTTCGGGATATATAAAGGGCGAAGAGGGTACTGCTCTTAAAATAGGAATAAAGCGTGCAGGTGTAGACAGCATCATATATGTTGAATTAATCCGTGAAAAGATTGTCGGCACATCTGTTACGCATAAACAGTACACCGACGGCGACAACAAGCTTATGTATATTAAGGTATACGGATTTGTAAACAATACAGCCGAGACCTTCGGTGAGGCACTTAAAGCGGCAGATGCGGCAGGAATTAAAAATCTTGTGATAGATTTGCGTGACAACGGCGGCGGGATATTCGAGCAGGCAATAGCTATGGCGGATATGCTTGTCCCCAAGGGAAGCACTATCACAACCGAGGACCACAAAATTCAGCTTTTAAACAGAGTATATACCGCGCAACTTGACGATACGGCAGAGTATGAGACGGTTGTGCTGATAAACGAAAATTCCGCAAGCGCGTCAGAGGTTCTGGCGGCGGCACTTTCTGAGAACGAGTGTGCAACAATAATAGGAGAGACCTCGTACGGAAAGGGTACTATTCAGACGGTAGCAGACCTGACCTACGGTGACAGTATCAAGTATACAGTAGGATATTATCTAACACCGCTCGGCAATAATATAGACGGTGTCGGCATAAAGCCTGACTTAGAGATTAAAAATACAACCTCAGCGTTTGAGATAGAGAAGTATCAGAAATTTCGTTTTGAAAAGGTTTATCAAAAAGGAGATACAAGCGACGAGATTGCAAATGCAAAGGCACTTCTTGCCGCATGGGGAACATACAGCGGTGAGATTGACGAGGTTTATGACGAGGCACTCTCGGACGCAGTTTATGATTTTCAGGCATATACGGGACTTTATCCGTACGGAGTGCTTGACCTCACCACACAGAACGAGCTTTACAACCGTATGGAAAAGAGCAAGGTTGTGCACGATGACCAGCTTGACGCAGCGTTTGAACATTTTGAAATGACAAGAGAATAAAGGGATACAAAAAAGCGGAACGAATTTTCAAAATTCGTTCCGCTTTTTGTATTATGTACTTTTATTTCTTATCCGACTTATCCTTTTTTGCAGCTTTTACTACAAGTGAAGAAAGAGCAAAAAGCGCGATGGCGTTGGGAAGAACCATGAACTGGTTGAAGGTATCCTGTGTTACCCAAACAAGCTCGTTTTCTTTTACAATAGAGCCAACAAACACAAACACAACTGAGATTATCGAATAAACGATAGTTGACTTTTTGCCAAAGAGGTAGTTGAAGTTGATTTTACCAAAGAGGTTCCAGCTGATAATTGTGGACAGAGCAAAGAACATAAGGCAGATTGCAACATACGCATTACCTACACCGTCACCGAACACAGAGCTGAATGAAAGCTGAGCCATGTTTGTTTTGTCAATACCTTCTGCCATGCCTGCTGCAAGAGGACCGTTACCTACATAGAGACAACAGATAACAACAAGAGCTGTCATTGTAAGTACAACAAATGTATCAAGGAATACACCAATCATAGCAACAACACCCTGGTCGTGCGGTGTTTTAACATTTGCCATAGCGTGTGCGTGCGGAGTAGAACCCATACCTGCTTCGTTAGAGAAAAGACCTCTCTTTGCACCCTGACTTATTGCCATTTTAATAGCAGCACCAAAGCTTCCGCCGATAATAGCCTGAGGCTGGAATGCATATTTGAATATCATGCCGATAGCCTCGGGAAGGTTTGTAATATTAACGGCAAGAACAATAAGACTGCCGACAATGTAAAGTAGTGCCATAACAGGAACAATTTTTTCTGTAGTAGATGCAATTCTCTGTGAACCGCCGATAATGATGAAAGCGACAGCTGCAGCAATTACAAGACCTGTAATCCAGGTAGGAATACCAAAAGCCGTGTTAAATGTAGCACCAATAGAGTTTGACTGAACCATACAGCCGACAAGACCTAACGAAATAATGGTGGCTACAGCAAAGAAGCCTGCAAGGAAGGTTCCGAATTTGCCTTTGAAAGCGCGCTTAATATAGTAGATAGGACCGCCGTGAACTGTGCCGTCTGCATCAACAACGCGGGTTTCCTGAGCGAGAACCGCTTCTGCGTAGATTGTAGCCATTCCCAAAAATGCTATAATCCACATCCAGAAGATAGCACCGGGACCGCCAAGAAGAATAGCACCCGAAGCACCAACGATGTTACCCGTGCCGACCTGACCTGCAATAGCAGTAGCAAGTGCCTGAAATGAGCTCATTCCGCTCTTTTGTTTTGCACCCTTCATTGTGAAGTTACCGAAAACCTTTTTCATACCTTCACCAAAGCAGCGTACCTGTACGAATTTTGTTTTGAACGAGAAGAAAAGACCCACACCAACAAGCAATATAATCAGGACATAGTCCGCCATATATGTATTGATGGTGTTCATGATGTTAAGTAATACCTGTTCCATAATACAAATCCTCCTAAAAGATATTTTGGCAACAAAAAAGCTGCCTTTTTAAATAAAAGCAACTCCAAAGAAAGAATAATGACATATGCATTATTTTTTGTCTCTATCCTTTTGCCTGAGAGATTCGGCTAAATCTGCCTTGCACCTTCGGCACCCATATTTAAATGGACTTCTCCAGAGTTCCCTCATTTTTCGGTTCGTATGTTCCGAAAAAATCACAGGGTTATTTAATTGACTATGTCATTGTATCACACAATATTTAAAAATGCAACACATTTGTATATAATTGTATAAAACCATAAAAATCTGACGAAAAGATATCCTTTTTTGTGCTTTTTGCGGTATCGTAATAAGGGCTTTAAAATTCATATATAATAAAATATGGTTAATTTCAGGACTGAATTTTGTCGAAACCAGCAAAATATTTTTAATGAAAAATCTTGCACACTGTTGTAATATGTGGTATAATATATCAAATAATTTGTAATATGGGGGTATAGGAGTTTTGTTCAAAATAGTGCGTAAAGAATGTTTAAACCCCGCTGTTTCTTTGATTGAGGTCGAGGCACCGTATATAGCCAAAAAGGCGGAGCCGGGACAGTTTATAATTCTCAGAATTGACGAAATGGGTGAGCGTGTTCCCTTTACCATTGCGGATTTTGACCGCGAGAAGGGGACAGTCACAATAATATTCCAGATTGTAGGGCAGACAACCGAGAGACTCAATGCTCTTGAGGCAGGAGACAGCCTGCTTGATTTTGTAGGGCCGCTTGGTGTTGCGTCGCATTTTGATGGAGTAAAAAGGGCGGCGGTTATCGGCGGCGGTCTTGGTACTGCGATTGCGTATCCGCAGGCAAAGAAGCTTCATTCAATGGGCGTTTGCGTGGATATGATAAACGGGTTCAGAAATTCGGAGCTTGTTATCATAGAGGAGGAGTGCAAGGCGGCTTGCACAAATCTTTATACAATGACGGATGACGGCTCAAACGGAAACCGCGGTTTTGTTACGGCAAAGCTTGAAGAGCTTATAGCCGCGGGCGAAAAATACGATATTGTAATTGCGATAGGTCCGCTTGTTATGATGAAGGCGGTGTGCGAGCTTACAAAGAAATACGGAATTAAAACAATAGTGAGTATGAACCCTGTTATGATTGACGGAACGGGTATGTGCGGCGGCTGCCGCGTGACCGTTGGCGGCGAGACAAAGTTTGCGTGTGTTGACGGTCCTGACTTTGACGGGCATCTTGTGGATTTTGATGAGGCTATCCGCCGTTCCAAAATGTTTGCAAAGCAGGAGAGCCATTCACAAAAGGCGCATCGCTGCAGACTGGAGGGAATGAATAATGCCTAATATGTCACAGAAGAAGGTTGCAATGCCCGAACAGGAGGCGAATGTCAGAAATAAAAATTTTGACGAGGTTGCAATCGGATATACAGAGGAGATGGCAATCGAGGAGGCACAGCGTTGCTTTAAGTGCAAAAAGCCGCTTTGCGTTGAGGGCTGTCCCGTAAATGTTAAAATTCCCGAGTTTATTGCACTTGTAGCTGACGGGAAATTTGAAGAAGCATATCACAAGATACAGGAAACAAGCTCCCTCCCCGCTGTGTGCGGAAGAGTCTGTCCTCAGGAGAGCCAATGCGAGGCACATTGTATCAGAAACCGCAAGGGAGCGCCTGTTGCAATCGGCAGACTTGAAAGATTTGTTGCCGACTGGTATATGAAAAACGGCAAGTCTGCTCCAAAGGCGGTAGAGCCAAACGGCAAAAAGGTTGCCGTTGTCGGTGCGGGACCTGCAGGTCTTACCTGCGCAGGCGACCTTGCAAAGCTTGGATATTCGGTGACAGTCTTTGAGGCTTTCCATACAGCCGGCGGAGTTTTGGTATACGGAATTCCCGAGTTCAGACTTCCCAAGGATATAGTCCGTGCAGAGGTTGAAAAGCTCAAGGAGCTTGGAGTTGAGATTTGTACCGATATGGTTATCGGCAAGGTTTTGTCAATAGATGAGCTGTTTGAGGACGAAGGCTTTGACGCTGTGTTTATAGGAACAGGCGCAGGACTTCCAAGCTTTATGGGAATAGAGGGCGAGAACTTAAACGGTGTATATTCCGCAAACGAGTTCTTAACCCGTATAAATCTCATGAAGGCTTATAAGTTCCCCGAATACGATACACCGATTTACATAGGTAAAAATGTAGCGGTTATCGGCGGCGGTAATGTTGCTATGGACGCGGCAAGATGTGCAAAGCGTCTCGGGGCGGAGAAGGTCTCGATTGTATACAGACGCGGTGCAGACGAGATGCCTGCAAGGTCCGAGGAAATTCAGCACGCCAAGGAAGAGGGCATAGAGTTTCAGCTTTTGTGCAATCCTGTTAAAATTATCGGTACAGATGACGGCTGGGCACAAAAGATGGAATGTATAAAAATGGAGCTTGGTGTTCCCGACGCATCGGGAAGAAAGAGCGTTACACCAATCAGCGGCAGTGAGTTTGTAATGGATGCTGATGTTGTTATTGTTGCAATCGGACAGCCCCCCAATCCGCTTATCAGAAGCACAACTCCCGACCTTGAGACAAACAAGAGAGGCTGTATCATAGTAAAAGAGGAGACGGGTGCCACAAGCAAAAAGGGAGTTTATGCAGGCGGCGATGCGGTAACAGGTGCCGCGACAGTTATTCTTGCGATG
>JAZUCQ010000098.1:0-6476 GCA_045639145.1 Clostridia bacterium
CTCGCGCGAATACGCAAAAACGCCAAGCCTTTCTATCTTCATCTCGCGGACAAAGTCACAAAGCTCCTCAAAATTCTCCTCGGTTTCGCCGGGGAAGCCGACAATCAATGATGTTCTGATTACGGCATCAGGTATTCTGTCTCTTATCTTTTCAATAAGAGATACAATCTCTGCCTTGTTTGTTCTTCTTCCCATTTTTTTAAGCACACTGTCTGAGCAATGCTGAATAGGAATATCAAAGTAATTACAAAGCTTCTCTTCCTTTGCAAAAACATCTATCAGCTCATCAGTTACAAGCTCGGGATAGCAATAATGAACACGAACCCATTCCGCTCCGTCTATTGCACAAAGCTCCCTCAAAAGCTCAGGCAGACGGTATTCTCCGTACAAATCCATGCCGTATCTTGTGGTATCCTGAGCAATAACTACTATCTCGCGTACGCCGTCAGCCACAAGCTTTTTCGCCTCTTCAACTATATCCTCAATTTTTCTGCTGCGGTATTTGCCGCGTATTGACGGAATTACGCAATAGGTGCAATGGTTGTCACAACCCTCTGCAATTTTGAGATACGCCGTGTACGGCGGAGTGGAGCGAAGTCTCGGAAGTCCTTCATCTGATGAATACACGCTTCCGCAACACAAAATCTCTTTGCTGCCCTCGTCTATCTGCCTGATAATATCCGCAATTCTGTTGTACTCATTTGTACCAATAACAGCATCGACCTCGGGCATCTCAGACAAAACCTGTTCCTTGTATCTCTGTGCAAGGCAGCCTGTGACAATTAATGCCTTACAGTTTTGGTCTTTGTAGTGTGCAAGCTCCAGAATACATTCTATCGATTCAGATTTTGCTGACTCGATAAATGTGCAGGTGTTTATGATTATTACATCTGCATCTTCTTCATTTTCTACAATTTCAAAGCCGGCATCTTCCAATATACCGAGCATATATTCACTGTCTACAAGATTTTTTGAGCATCCAAGTGATGCAAGTGAAACTTTTTTAAGCATATGTCAATCCTCAAAATTAAATTCGTATTTATTAAGACAATCTTTAATTTCAGACGAAGAAAATCCCCTCCGTGCAAGTCTTGCCCGAAGCTTTTCAAAATCCCGTCTTGTGGTTATTCCCTCATATAATCTGCGGCTTTCTACATACTCGCACAAAGCATCAAAGGTATTCTCACCAATATCGGCACACACATCATCGGCTATGCTTTTTGCAATCCCTTTTGCATAAAGCTCCTGCTTTATGCGATACACACCTTTTCCGTCAAGCCTGACCGCTTGAGAGACATAAGCCTCTGCATACTGTCTGTCATTCAAAATTCCTGCCCCTGCAAAATCAGACACTACCTGCTCGGCTATGCTGCTTTCTATTCCCTTGCGGCGAAGTCTGTCCTCAATCTCACGGCAGGTATACATTCTTGCCGAAACATACCCTGCTGCAATCTTTTTTGCTTTTTCGTATGTATCCATTATTTCTTCTTGGCAGGCTTTGCAACAGGTGTAATCGGTGTTGCCTCAATCTCGTCGGGATTTGCAACAGCAGGCAAATCTGCCGCCTCGCGGATTTTCGCCTCTATCTCTGCGTAAAGTTCGGGGTTATCCTCAAGCACCTTTTTGGCAGCCTCTCTTCCCTGACCGAGTCTTGTTCCGTCATAAGAGAACCATGAACCGCTCTTTTCTACTATATCTAAATCTACACCTACATCTATAAGGTTTCCCGAGCGGGAGATACCCTCACCGTAGATAATATCAAACTCTGCCTCTTTAAAGGGAGGTGCAACCTTGTTCTTTACAACCTTAACCTTGGTTCTGTTACCTACAAGACCGCCGTCTGTTTTTATTGTCTCGCTTCTGCGAACCTCCATACGAACCGATGCGTAAAACTTAAGTGCACGGCCACCGGGGGTTGTCTCGGGGTTACCAAACATAATTCCAACCTTCTCACGGAGCTGATTGATAAAGATAACGATTGTATTTGTACGGTTAATAACACCTGCAAGCTTTCTGTGGGCCTGAGACATAAGTCTTGCCTGAAGTCCTACATGTGCATCGCCCATAAGACCCTCGATTTCCTGCTTGGGAACAAGTGCCGCAACAGAGTCAACAACTACAACATCAATCGCACCGCTGCGGACAAGCTGTTCCGTAATCTCAAGAGCCTGCTCACCCGTATCGGGCTGTGACACGATAAGGTCATCAATGTTTACACCAAGATTTTTTGCATAAACCGGGTCAAGAGCATGCTCCGCATCAATAAAAGCTGCTTCGCCGCCAAGCTTCTGTGCCTCCGCCGCAATGTGCAGAGCAACAGTTGTCTTACCCGAGGACTCAGGTCCGTATATCTCGATAATTCTTCCCTTGGGAACACCTCCGATACCGAGTGCAAGGTCAAGCGATAATGAGCCTGTTGGTATCGCATCTATCTTAACATCGGTCTTTTCACCAAGACGCATAACCGCACCCTGACCGAACTGCTTCTCTATCTGTCCAAACACACTGTCAAGTGCTTTTCTCTTTTCTTCATTCATAAGGTTTAACATTCCTTTCGCACTAATAGGCAACGCAATATGTTGCGTGCCGAATATTCAGTTAATCCAACATATATTATAAATTACCGCATTTACACTGTCAAGCAAAAACTACATTTTTTTATTTATTTTTTACAAAAAATAAACGACCACCTTAAACGGTCGCCGTTTTCATTGTATTAATGCATATTGTACGGAATAACTTCCTACCAGATATATACCGTATCTATCATATTTTTATCGCTGACCGAAGCCTTTAAAATTCCAAGCAGACTTCGTCTTACCAAATCAAGTGCATAAAGGCTTGTCCGCTCTCTTATCACATCACGGTCTCCTGCAAGATTTAACCGACACACCGCATGAATTTCATCGGTACAAATCCCGATATAAATAAGTCCTACGGGTTTTTCATCGGTTCCGCCGCCCGGTCCCGCTATACCCGTAATACCAATACCTATATCCGCTCCTGCTTTGTCCTTTACACCCCTGCACATTTCAAGTGCTGTCTGTGCCGAAACCGCACCAAACCTTTCGAGCGTTTCATGCTCTACGCCAAGGCACCTTTCCTTCTGCTCATTTGAATATGTTACAAATCCGCACTCAAAGCACTCTGACGCACCCGACACATCGGTTATCTTCTTTGCAACAAGTCCGCCCGTACAGCTTTCTGCAAAGGCAACCGTCTTTTGATTTTTCCGCAAAAGCTCAACCACCGTTTTTTGCAGCGTGGCATCCTCACCCTCGGCATAGATATAATCACCGAGAATATCCCTTACTTTATTTTCAAGAGGAATAAGCATCTTCTCTGCCGCCTCCGCTGTTTCAGCCTTGGCGGTAAGCCGAAACTCCATCTCTCCTGTTTTGGCATAAGGGGCAATGGTAGGATTGCTCTGATTTTTAATAAGCTCCTCCACCTTTTCTTCCGCCGCAGACTCACCCACGCCAAACACACGGAGTACCTTTGAACGGATAACACCCTCAGCCTTTTTCTCAAGATAAGGTCTCACCTTATCTTGCAGCATAGGCTTCATCTCCGACGGAGGTCCGGGCAGCATAATTATCACAGCTCTGTCGCTCTCAACTATCGCACCCGGAGCAGTTCCGTGGTCATTGTCAAGAATTATACAACCCTTTGGCATATCTGCCTGCTTTAAATTGCTCGCCGCCATATGCCTGTTCTGCTTTTTAAATCTCTCCTCTATCCGCCTTGCACTCTCTTCGTGCCGAACACATTCAAGTCCGCAAAACTCTGCAATAGTCTCCTTGCTCAAATCATCGCAGGTCGGACCAAGTCCTCCCGTTGTGATAATTCCGTCAGCACGCTCTGATGCAATCTCAAGCGCCTCTTTTAAACGGTTCGGATTATCGCCCACAACCGTTGTATAATATACATTCATTCCAAGCTCGCTTAGCATTCGGCTTATATCCCTTGCGTTTGTGTTTACAATCTGACCGAGCAGCAGTTCTGTTCCTATTGAGATAATTTCAAAATTCAAAGCAGGTCATCCTTTCGCCTAAACTATTTTATGATTATAACCTCAGTTTCCTCTATTGCCTTCTGCATCATTCCCTCAGGGTCTGTAAGAAGCTTTTCTGCCTCTTCTATCTCCTCAATGCTCGGCTTTGTTTTCGGATGCTTCGGAACAAAAATCGTACAGCAATCCTCAAACGGAAGTATAGAGGTCTCGTAGGTATCAATTTTTTTGGATATAGCTACTATCTCCTCTTTATCCATTCCTATACAGGGACGGAATACAGGAATATTAACCGCGTTATCCGTAACGGCAAGACTTTCCATTGTCTGGCTTGCAACCTGACCTATGCTCTCACCCGTAATGAGTGCCTTTGAACCTCTTGAAACTGCAATTTGCTCTGCAATTCTCATCATAAGCCGACGCATAATTATTGTAAGATAATTTTTGGGACACTTATCGATTATATCAAGCTGTATATCCGTAAACGGCACAACATGAAGCCTGATTGGACCCGTATAAACCGAAATAATTTTTGCAAGGTCGATTACCTTTTCCTTCGCTCTGTCCGAGGTATACGGATGGCTGTGGAAATGCACCGCGTCAAGCACAACACCACGCTTTGAAATCATCCAGCCTGCAACGGGGCTGTCAATACCGCCGCTGAGCAAGAGGGTAGCTCTGCCTGCCGTACCGACGGGCATACCGCCTGCACCGCTTATCTTTTGGGTAAAAATAAACGCATCCTTGCGAATTTCAATCTGAACAAGGATGTCGGGATTGTGCACATCTACGCTAAGTCCCTCGGTATTTTTGAGGATAACCGCACCCATGTGTCGCGATAACTGTGGCGAGTTCATGGGGAACTGCTTGTCCTCACGCTTTGACTCCACCTTAAAGGTTTTACCCTTTAAATCCATCTGAGAGAGACATTCGATTGTTGTCTTCTCTATACTCTCCATTGTCTTTTCACAGCGGACAGCAGGACAGATATTGACAATGCCGAAAACCTTTGACAGTCTCTCTGCGGCAACCATCATATCAATTTCATCCTCAAGGGGCTCTACATAAACTGTTGACTGGGATTTTCTTATAGAAAATTTACCGAGCGGTGCTACCGCATCTTTTATGTTGTCAAGCAGTTTTTTCTCAAAAACGGGACGGTTAAGCCCCTTGAGTGCTATCTCTCCGTATTTTAAAAGTAATATATCAGCCTTCATTTGCAAATCTCCTTTTATCTTAAATTAAGCTTTCTCAGCCTCGGGATTATTACCGCCAATGCCGCAACGGTTTTGTCTATTTCCTCTGCTGTTGTAAACTCGGATAAACTAAATCTTATACTTCCGTCTATCATTGCTCTGTCAAGACCGATTGAGGTCAAAACATAGCTAGGCTCTTTTTTGTGACTCGAGCACGCAGAACCGCTCGATACATAAATTCCCTCATTTTCAAGCGAATGAAGCACAACCTCCGACCTTACCCCCGCAAACGATATATTTAAAATATGCGGTGCACAAATCTCGGGGGTATTTATGCTGACATTATCTATTCTGTCACAAATCCCTTTTTCAAGTCTCTTGCGAAGCTTATTCATCAAAGGTATCGACTCTGTCATCTTACTGTGGCAATGCTTTGCCGCAACACCAAGCCCTGCAATTCCCGGCACATTCTCGGTTCCCGGGCGTATTCCGCTTTGCTGACCTCCGCCGAATACAATCGGAGAGAGCCGTATCCCTTTTTTGATATAGAGCGCACCCACTCCCTTGGGTCCGTGAATTTTGTGACCGCTTATACTTATCATGTCTGCTCCAAGCTCCGCCGCAGTAAACGGAATTTTACAAAATCCCTGAACCGCATCAACATGCAAAAGCGTTTTCGGGTTTCGGCTCTTTATAATCTTTGCCATCTTCTGTATCGGCTGAACCGAGCCAATCTCGTTGTTGACAAGCATTGCTGTAACCAATATGGTATCAGGCGTAATCATTTCCTCAAGCTCTGCCGCAATTACTCTGCCATCGCTGTCTACTGGAATAAAATCTACGGTGTAACCCTTGTCCTCCAATGCTGCCAGAGTATTAAGCGTTGCAGGATGCTCAATCGGAGTTGTTATAATGTGTTTTCCTCTTGCCGCTCCTGCCGCCCCCGTAATTGCAAGGTTATTAGACTCAGTTCCTCCCGATGTGAAGAATATCTCGTCAGTCCTTGCTCCCAAGGCTTCTGCAAGCGACTCTTTTGCCGCTTTAATCTCCTTCTCTGCGGCAATTCCAAGTCTGTGCAGGGACGAAGGATTTCCGTAATTGTTCCCCATAACATCTGCTACCTTCTCACATACACGGCGGTACGGACGGGTTGTAGCACTGTTATCTAAATATATTTCCATTATATTATCAATTCCTTTCACGAATAGTGAGAAGTCTCAAACCTATCAGATTATTTTAACATATATAAATTTCTTTTTCAACTGTTT
>JAZUCQ010000099.1:0-7250 GCA_045639145.1 Clostridia bacterium
TGGGTCCTTAATTCCCATATCAACAATTTTGCCCGTTGTGATGTGAGTAACCCTGATATCACCAGTTTTGCAGCCGCTCTGCAGAACCGCCGCACCCGAACCCGTAACTGTCCATTGTGCGGTGGGTGTTCGCTGACCGCCCTATTCGAGGGGATTTCGGTACTGTCTTTCTGCCGTGCAGAAGTGACTTGAGGTTACTGCTTCGGCTCTTTCGGCAAAACCGCCGTCTATCAAGATAGATGCAAGGCTTATACCCTCTATCATTGTAGAGCATGCTCCGTATATCCCGAAAAACGGAATATTCAGCTCACGCAGACCAAAGCCTGCACTTATACATTGGTTCAGCAAATCTCCCGACAGAATATAGTCGATGTCAGGAAGCTTAAGTCCTGCCTTTGTCACCGCAAGCCGTGCCGCCTCACGCTGCATTTTGCTCTCGGTTTTCTCCCATGTTTTCTCTTCCCACTCGTTATCGGGAAGAACAATGTCAAAGCTCTCCGCAAGAGGACCTTCGCCCTCCTTTTTTCCTACGATTGCCGCACTTTCAAGAATACTGACATTGTTGATTTTTACAGTCTGATTTCCTATTCTGCGTGATGCACTCATATGCTGCCTCCTCCAAACAAACCGATTATATAATAGACAAGTCCAACGACAGCTGATGCCGTAATGCCATAAACAAGCACAGGCCCTGCGATTGTAAACATCTTTGCGGCAAGACCGAGAACAAGTCCCTCTTTTTTAAATTCCATTGCAGGGGAGACTATTGCGTTTGCAAATCCCGTTATCGGAACGATGGTTCCTGCACCTGCGTGCTTTGCAATCTTGCCGTAGATGTCAAGTCCCGTCAGCAATGCCCCGAGAAAAATCATTGTAACGCTGTCGGCGGTTCTTGCATCATCTTCGGACAGACCGAGCACGCCGTTATATATATCAAATATTGCCTGACCGATTGTGCATATGACTCCTCCGATTATAAATGCCCACAGCATGTCCTTTGCAAGAGTGCTGTTGGGGGATTTTTGGTTGAGGTAATCCTGATACTGCTGATTTGTATAGTTCATAAAACCCTCCAAGTTGTGCCTTTTTGGGATATTATTAGCATACGACAGAAATTTATTCATCTGTAATTTGTGCACGCAGCTTTAAAAGAATTTTCTTTTCGAGCCTTGATACCTGAACCTGAGAGATGCCGAGTCTCTCTGCAACACGGGCTTGTGTCTGGTGCTGAAAGTACCGCAGACGGACTATCAGCTGTTCACGCTCGGGAAGCTCGCATAAAAGCTGTTTTATCAGCATACGGCTGAGCATATCGTCAACGGGGTCGTCATCGCTCTCTATACGGTCGATAAGAGGTCGGCTCTCACCACCACCGTCATCTGTTGTCAGGTACAGCGATTGCGGCGGAAGCTGAGAGTCAAGAGCCGTCGCAAGCTCGGCAGGAGAGAGTCCAAGCTCGGCGGCAAGCTCGCACACGGTCGGTTCCCTGCCTGTGTCTTTTATGATACGCTCCTTGGTATATGCCGCTTTTGCGGCGATTTCTTTAAGACTTCGGCTTACCCTTATAATTCCGTCATCGCGGATAAAACGCTTTATCTCGCCTATAATCATGGGTACAGCATAGGTTGAGAATTGAACACCAAAGCTTATTTCAAACCGCTCAGCCGCCCTTATAAGTCCGATACAGCCAATCTGAAAAAGGTCCTCCGCATCATGTCCGCGTCCGATAAAGCGTTTTACAATACTGTGAACCAACCCCATATTTTGGGTGACAAGGTCGTTGCGTGCATTCTCGTCACCCTCTGCCGCACGCCGAAGCAATTCGGAATTATCTGCGGCATAATTTTTAATCATCACAGAATGCCCCTGCCTTTTTTGTCATTGTGACGCATGTCCCCTCTCCAACGCGCGAGTCAACCTTGAGCGTGTCCATAAAGCTCTGCATCACGGTAAAACCCATTCCGCTCCGCTCTTCATCATCAGAACCCGAATAGAGCGGCTGCATTGCAAGTGCAACATCGGCAATTCCGTGCCCCTTGTCGCTGACAGAGATTTCTATTGTCTGCCCGTATATACGGCAGTTCATTTCTACAACGCCTCTTATCCCCGCATATCCGTGAACAATCGCGTTTGTTACCGCCTCTGATACGGCGGTTTTTATATCGGCAAGCTCCTCAACAGTAATATTCAGCTGTGCCGCAAAAGCGCCTGCGGCGGCTCTTGCAAATGCCTCGTTACAGCTCTTTGCAGGGAACTCAATCTTTATATAGTTTTCCATATGTATCAACTCCTTTCTGTGCTTTAAGCAAACTCGATTATTTTTTTAATGCCCGACAGCTCTAAAATTTTATCAACCTGAGGTCTTGTGCGGATAACCATCATTTTGCCGCCCCTCGCCTTTATCTGCTTGTATCTGCCGATAAGCATTCCAATTCCCGAACTGTCCATAAATGTCACCCCGTAAAAATCCATTACCAGATTATTTATATTGTGAAGATTTATTTCCCGATCAATTTTTTCACGGATTTCAGCCGAACAGCTTTGGTCGATTTCGCCCTCAAGCTTTGCAACCAGCGTTGTGCCGTAGCTTTCAAGCCGTACTTCCATAGTATTCATCCTTTCTTAATTTGGTTTTAAATACCATTGTAGCACATTTCCTTTATTTCCCATTTATTTTCGTGTGTCAAATTCCGACATGTTGCAAATTTTTTGTAATAGGTATATAATATAGTCTTAGATAAGATATAAGGGGTGCGGCTGTGAAAAGATTTGTTATTGATAAAAACGGAGACGGACAGAGACTTGATAAGTTTATGCAAAAGGTTATGCCCGATGTGAAAACGGGTGAGATTTATAAGGCCCTCCGCAAAAAGAAGGTCAGGGTATGCGGCAAGCATAAGGATGGTGCGTACAGATTGACAGTCGGAGACGAGGTCTGTATGTATATAAACGACGAGATGTTCGGTGCGGAAAAGACGGATTTTCCGTGGCTTAATGCCAAAACCGACATTAAAATCGCGTACGAGGATAAAAATATCATAATTGCCGACAAGCCGTCGGGCATGCCGTCTCAGGACACAGATGGGGAGGCGGATTCGCTTGAGAGCAGAATTCGTGCATACCTGTATAAAAAGGGCGAGGTTGACCTCAATGCACAACCGCCGTTTATTCCCTCGTTGTGTCACAGAATAGACAGAAACACCGAGGGGCTTGTTATTGCGGCAAAAAATCCGTCTGCACTTCGTATAATCAACCAAAAGATAAAGGATAAGGAAATCCGAAAATTTTATCTGTGCGAGACGGAGCATACGCCAAATCCCCCTGAGGGCAGAATTCTCGGCTGGCTTGTCCGTGACGGCAAGAGCAGAAAAATGATTTTTTCTGAAAAGGAATTGCCGAATTCAAGCCGCTGTGAGACGGTATACAAAACGCTCAGGAGCGGCAATCCTGCGCTTGTTGAGGCGGAACTGCTCACGGGCAGAACCCACCAGATAAGAGCAGGCTTTTCGCATTTGGGATGCCCTCTTGTCGGAGATGTCAAGTACGGAGCACGCAAAAACGGAGAGCGTGAATACCAGAGACTTATGTCATATAAAATTATATTTGAGTTTAAAAGTGACGCAGCCGAGCTTGAAAACTTAAACGGAAAGACGGTTATCCGCGAAAAATAAACATCTTGCGGATTTTTATTATATATGATACAATTATCAATAATTAAACGAAGGAGTGTTACATATGAATCGTGTTGACAAAAACAATTATTATTTAGATATAGCCGAGACGGTAATCGAGCGCGGAACCTGTATCCGCCGTAACTTCGGTGCAATAATAGTAAAGAATGACGAGATAGTTGCAACGGGCTACACGGGTGCACCGAGAGGAAGAAAGAACTGTTCGGACTTGGGATTTTGTATGAGAGAAAAGCTGAATATCCCAAGAGGTGAGAGATATGAGCTTTGTCGCAGTGTTCACGCAGAGGCAAACTGTATAATCTCTGCCGCACGCCGTGACACAATCGGTGCAACTCTGTATCTTGCAGGCAAGGACGCAAAGACGGGCGAGCTTGTCGAGAATGCAAGCTGCTGTGCTATGTGCAAGCGTATGGTAATAAACGCAGGAATAGAAAAGGTTGTTATCCGCAATACCCCGACCGAGTTCACGGTTGTTCCCGTGTCTGACTGGGTTGAAAATGATGATAGCTTAGACGGCAGCTTTGGATATTAAATCAGTGCATAATTAAAGGTGATATTATGACAGAGGCAGAGAGAAAGACGGATATGTTTCTTGATTTATACAAGGAAATCGAGGAGCTTTTAAAAAACAAGGGAATGAAAAACGGCAGAAGCAGTATGATGATGCAGTTTATTGCCTCGCCCGACGGCAGACAGTACAAGGACGATTTGAATGTCTGCCGTGAGATAAGGAATATCTTAACTCATTGCCCCGATATAGACGGAGAGCCGCCGCTTGTGCCGAGCGACTCGTCAATCAATACGCTCAAAAAGGTGTATGATTATCTGTCTGCACCGCCGCGTGCACTTGACAGAGCCGCCGTGGATGATAACTTAATCTGTGCAAAGCTGTCCTCACGCGCTATTCCCGTGATGCACAAGATGGTGCAGATGGGATATTCGCATATTCCTGTATTTGAGAACGGAATTTTATTTGGAGTATTCAGTATCAGCACGGTATTTTCAAAGGCTCTTGACAGCAATGAGGACCCTGTCACAAATGATACGCTTATTCGTGATTTTGCGGATTATCTGCCGATAGACAAGCATGTGTGCGAGAGCTTTCTGTTTGCCGCTCGTGATACTACGCTGATTGAGGCGGAGGCTATGTTTGACAGCCAAAAAGGACCTGAGCAGAACAGAGTTGCGGCGATATTTATAACCCACAGCGGTTCGCCCAAGGAGCGGATTTTAGGAATGCTCACGCCTTGGGATGTACTCGATGCGAATAATTAACGCCTATTGGGAATAAAATACAAGGGAATGATTATATGAAGGTAGCTATACTTGGTTCGACAGGCTCAATCGGCACTCAGGCACTTGAGGTTGTCCGTGACCTGAGAGGAATACGGGACATACAAATAACCGCCGTCTCGGGCGGTTCTAACATAAAACTGCTCGAAGAGCAGATAAGGGAATTTAAGCCAAAGTTTGCCGCAGTATCCGATGCGGCGCTTGCAAAACAGCTGAAAGCTACGGTTTCTGACACCGACTGCCGTGTTTTGTCGGGTCAGGAGGGACTATGCGTTGCGGCGGCAGAGAGCGGAGCGGATATGGTGCTCTCCTCGATTGTAGGATTTGCAGGACTTGTGCCCACAATGCGTGCGATAGATGCAGGAATAGATATTGCTCTTGCAAACAAGGAAACTTTAGTTACTGCAGGCAGTATTTTTATGAACGCGGTCAAGGATAAAAATGTAAGACTTCTGCCCGTTGACAGCGAGCATTGTGCTATATTCCAAAGCCTTAAGGCAGGCAGACGCAGTGAGCTTAAAAAGATTTTACTTACCGCCTCGGGAGGTCCGTTCTTCGGCAAAACAAGAGACGAACTGAAAAATGTGGATTGCTCTCAGGCACTCAAGCACCCGAACTGGAGCATGGGTGCAAAAATTACGATAGACAGTGCGACCTTGATGAACAAGGGACTTGAGGTTATAGAGGCAAAATGGCTTTTCGGTGTGGACATAGACGATATTGAGGTTATTGTTCAAAGAGAGAGCATAATACATTCTATGGTAGAATTTGAGGATAAAAGCGTTATTGCTCAGCTTTCGCTTCCATCGATGAAACATCCCATTCAGTATGCATTTACCTATCCCGAGAGGCTTCCGTCAAAGGACAAGAGTGTTTCGTTTGCCGATATCGCAAAGCTCACATTTTATAAGCCTGACGAGGAAACCTTCCGTTGTCTTGCCCTTGCAAAGAAGGCAGGACGGCTCGGCGGTATAATGCCGACGGTTATGAATGCGGCAAATGAGGCGGCAGTTGCGGCGTTTCTCAAAAACAAAATCGGATTTTTGGATATTGCCGATATTGTGGAGAGAGCAATGTCAGATTTTAAAAATATTCAAAACCCCACCCTTGATGATATTATCGCGGCAAATAATGCCGTTCGGGAAAAATATGATGTAATATAACATGCGGCGGAGTTTTCCTCCGCCGTTGTAAATATATAATGAAAGAAGAATACTATGATACTTACAATTATCGGTGCAATTTTAATTTTTTCGGTAATAATATTTGTGCATGAATTAGGACATTTTCTTACGGCAAAGGCATTTGGCGTAAATGTTCTGGAATTTGCAATAGGTATGGGACCTGCCATATTCAAAAAGCAGGGGAAGGGCACGCTCTATTCAATCCGTGCAGTACCCATGGGCGGATTTTGCAAGATGGAGGGGGAAGACGAGGATGTAAAAACAGACGGCTCCTTCAGTGCAAAAAAACCGCTGCCGAAAATTATCATTCTTGCGGCAGGTGCAACAATGAATATACTGCTTGGGTTTATACTTGTTATATCCATTGTGACAGCGTCGGCTTTTCAAAACGGATATCTGCCATCGACGGTTGTCGCGGCGGTAAACCCCGAGGCATCTGCGGCGGAATTTCTGCAGCCTGGCGACAGAATTATAAAGGTCAATGACTCTAAGGTGAATATTCAGCGTGACATAAGCTTTGCTCTGTCTCAGGCAGAGGGCAGTGAATATACCCTGACCTACGAGAGAAACGGAGAGCGGCATACCCAAAGCTTTACTCCCATGGAGATGACCTATGAGGACGGAAGTGTCGGCAAGATAGTCGGCTTTAATATCGCTCCCGAGGAGATAAGTTTCCTTGGAATACTGCGCGAGGGATTTTTTCAGACAATATGGATGGTAAAGCTGGTGTTTGTATCGCTCGGAATGTTAATCAGCGGTCAGGCAGGGGTTTCGGATATGTCGGGACCTGTCGGGGTAGTCTCTGCAATGAATACTGCGGCACAAAACGGACTTTTGAATTTTCTGTTTTTCGCGGCATTTCTTGCGGTAAATATCGGAGTGATGAACCTGTTGCCGCTTCCTGCCCTTGACGGAGGAAGAATAGTATTCTCGCTCTTTGAACTGATTTTCAGGAAACCCGTTCCGCCCGAAAAAGAGGGATTTGTTCATATGATAGGATTTATGCTGCTGATTGCACTTATGATTTTTGTCACATGGAACGATATTATGAGGCTTTTGGGAATATAAATTTTAAATTCGC
>JAZUCQ010000100.1:0-4124 GCA_045639145.1 Clostridia bacterium
GCATTGAATTTTGCAAGCTCTGTCTTGTAAATACAATCCGACATATCCTCACGCAAAAGCGGCTTATTGGTAGGAATTACGATAACATCAAGTCTGTATATCTCCTGGAACTCCTCTTCCTCGGTCTGAGCAGTACCCGTCATACCCGAGAGCTTTCCGTAAAGTCTGAAGAAGTTCTGGAATGTGATTGTTGCAATAGTTTTACTCTCATTCTCAACCGTTACGCCCTCTTTAGCCTCGATTGCCTGATGCAATCCGTCGCTGTAGCGTCTGCCGAGCATCATACGGCCCGTAAACTCGTCTACTATAATAACCTCGCCGTCTTTTACAACATAATCCTTATCACGCTTCATAACGCCGATAGCCTTAATCGCCTGATTGATATGATGCGAGATTGTCATATTCTCGGGGTCTGTAAGGTTTTCAAGGTGGAACGCCTCTTCTGCCTTTTTGACACCCGACGGGGTGAGTATTGCAGTATGAGCCTTTTCGTCTACTATATAATCATAGTTGTCAAATTCCTGTTCTTCCTCGACTTCAACCTTAGCATCTGTCTCTACAACCTTTTTATATTTGAGCGTTTTTGCAAAACGGTCAGCCTGCATATAAAGGTCGGTTGACTTATCACCAACACCTGAGATAATAAGAGGTGTTCTTGCCTCATCAATCAGGATACTGTCAACCTCGTCCACAATAGCAAATGCGTGGCCGCGCTGAACCTTATCTTCCTTGTATATAACCATGTTATCACGAAGATAGTCAAAGCCCATCTCGTTGTTTGTACCATAAGTGATATCGGCATTGTATGCCTCTCTGCGTTGTGCATTATCCTTTTCGTGGATAACGAGACCGACACTCAGTCCCAAAAAGCTGTAAAGCTTACCCATCCACTCACTGTCACGCTTTGCAAGGTAATCGTTTACCGTAACGATATGAACACCTTTTCCCGTAAGTGCGTTAAGATACGCAGGAAGTGTTGCAACAAGAGTTTTACCCTCACCTGTTTTCATCTCAGCAATTCTGCCCTGATGAAGAACAATACCGCCGACAATCTGAACAGGAAAGTGCTTCATTCCAAGAACACGCCATGATGCTTCGCGGCATACCGCAAATGCCTCGGGCAAAATGTCATCGGTTGTCTCGCCTGCTTTGAGGCGAGCCTTAAATTCATCTGTCATGGCACGAAGCTCTGCATCTGATTTACTCTCCATTACCCGCTCAAGAGCGGTAACCTTATCTACAATGGGATATATCTTTTTAAGCTCACGGTCACTGTATGTGCCGATTACTTTTTCTATCATACCTTTTAAGCCCATATCAACTATCCTTTCATATAAGAAATTCAATTCTTATTATTGTACCACTTTTTCATAAGTTTTGCAAGATAAATTTTGGTTATTGTTTCATTATACAAAAAAGACGGTTTTTCGTACAAAACCGTCTTTAACCTCATTATTTACAGAGAGCCTCTGCGTGCGAAAGTGCCTCGTCGATATTACTCATAAACGCATCCTCGCCTACCATATCATAAAAGCCTGCCTTTTTCATAACCGAAAGCGGCTGTTTGTTAACATGCGAGAACAAAACTGTTATATTCTTGCGTTTGCAATGCTCGTATACATCTGTCATAGCGATTAGTGCCGACACATCAAGCGACGGAATGTTCCTCATACGCAAAATGACAACCTTTATTCCTTCTTTTATCGGGATAGAGGAAAACTTGTCAGATGTTGCAAAAAACATAGGTCCGTCAATCTCATACACCTGTGTTCCGCGCGGAATTTTCTTAAGTCTTCCGTTATCGTCTGCAAGCTTTTCATCGTCTCTTGTCCAGGGGCGTATATGAGTTACATCTGCCATACGCTTCATAAACAGAAATACAGCCGCCAAAAGTCCAATCTCGATTGCAACAACCAAGTCAAACACAACCGTCAGCACAAATGTCAGTACAAGCACCGAGATATCGCTCTTAGGAGCGGTTTTGCATATACTTACAAACTGTCTCCATTCACACATATTATATGCAACCATAAAGAGTATTGCCGCAATAATCGGCATGGGAATCCACGCAGCATAAGGCATGAACACAAGAAGTATCAGCAAAAGCACCGCCGCATGAACCATTCCCGATATCGGAGTTCTGCCGCCGTTTTTCACATTTGCAGCAGTTCTGGCTATTGCACCCGTTGCAGGTATTCCGCCGAACAATCCCGAGAAGATATTTCCCACACCCTGCGCGATAAGCTCTGTATTGGAATTATGTCTGTCGCCAATCATTCCGTCAGATACAACGCAGGATAAAAGCGACTCTATCCCGGCAAGTATCGCTATTGTAAACGCACTTGGCAAAAGCTGTCTTATCATACCAAAATCAACCTCAGGAATTGCAAAGCCCGGAGCCTGTTTTGATATGGTATACAGGTCACCTATTGTATTAACATTCAAATCAAATGCTTTTACTATGACAACGCCTGCAATAACAGCTATAAGCGACCCCGGGATTTTCTTGCTGATTTTAGGCCATACAATCAGTATTGCAAGACCGATTATTCCCACGGCAATACTTTGGAAATTTATTGTAGATACAGATGCAAATACCGCACCAAGCTTTTCCATTGTCTCTACCGCATGGGTTCCTTCCGGAAATGTAAGTCCCATAAAATCTTTGAGCTGACCTATTACTATGGTAAGCGCGATACCCGAGGTAAATCCCGTCGTAATAGTATACGGTATGTATTTAATGAGTGCACCAAACTTGCAAATACCCATTACAATAAGCATAAGACCTGCCATAATCGTTGCCACAACAAGTCCGCTCATACCAAACTGAGCCACAATTCCTGCTACAATCGTTGCAAAAGCGGCAGTCGGCCCCGAGATATTCACGCGGCTTCCGCCAAGCAAGGCGATTACAAAGCCTGCAACTATCGCAGTATAAAGTCCCTGCTCGGGTGCAACTCCCGATGCAATCGCGAGTGCAATCGAGAGCGGAAGTGCAATAATTGCAACAATAATACCTGCAACTATATCATTTGTAAGTTGTTTTGCACCATATCCTTTAAGTGTTGAAAGTAACTTTGGTTGAAAAGTTTTCATTAACTTCGGCAACGGTGTCTTCCGTTGCCCATCCCTCCCTGTATAATTAATCCGCATACCATAATATCACAACAAAATACCAAAATCAACCGCAAGGGACAAATTAGAGTAAATTTTGGATATACTAACAAAAAAAGATTATAACGGAGGCAAAAAATGTGCACAGCGATAACCTACAAAACGGAAAATTTTTATTTTGGCAGAAACTTGGATTTTGAATTATCCTATGGAGAAAAAATCGTTATTACCCCTCGCAACTATAAATTTAATTTCAGACACAGAGATGCGATACAAAGCCACTATGCCATAATAGGAATGGCGGCAATATCCGACAATTATCCGCTCTACTACGATGCAATGAACGAAAGAGGTCTGTGCATCGCAGGACTTTTGTTCCCGAACAACGCCATATATTATCCCCTCTCGGATAATTCAGAAAACATAACACCGTTTGAACTCATTCCTCTTATTCTCGGCACTTGCACAAGTGTTGACGAGGCACAAGCTGTATTAGAGAGGATAAACCTTGCAAACACCGATTTTTCAAAGGAGCTTCCTCTTACGCCTCTGCATTGGCTTATCTCTGACAAAAACAAATCCCTGACGGTCGAACCGCTTGCAGACGGTCTTAAAATCTACGAAAACCCAATAGGTGTGCTTACCAACAACCCACCGTTTGAGATACAAATGCATAATTTAAATAATTATATAAGTCTGACCTGTACGGAACCTCAAAACCGTTTTTCGGATAAAATTGAGCTTTCTGCTTACAGCCGCGGAATGGGCGGAATTGGTCTGCCCGGTGATTTATCGTCTCAATCAAGATTTGTAAAAGCCGCATTTACAAAGCTTAACTCCGTATCGGGAGAAACAGAGAGTGAGAGCATAAGTCAGTTCTTTCATATTTTGCAATGCGTAGAACAGCAGCGAGGCTGCGTTAAGCTCAAAGACAGCAAATATGAAATCACGATATATTCCTCATGCTGCAATGCCGACAAAGGAATATATTACTACACCACATACGAAAA
>JAZUCQ010000101.1:0-20420 GCA_045639145.1 Clostridia bacterium
GTATAGGAGATATATGATATGGAATTTTTGAAAAAAAATAAACGATTTTCTTTGAAACTTGATAATAGAAATATATGGGAGTACAATTATAAAACAAATGTGTCAGAAGATAACGGTGTGTTAATCACGGAGTACTGTTTCGACAGCGGACTAAAAATAACAAATGTTGCCAAAAAGCTTGAAAAGTATGATGCATACGAATGGGTTAACTATTTGGAGAACACATCTGATATGCCAAGTGGTATAATCTCTGAGCTGTGGGACTGTGATTGTGAATTCCCGTTGGAGTATGAAGAATTGAATAAGTGGCAGGCATATTTCCCAGATGCAAAGAAAGCAACAAAGGTGTTTGCGCCTACCGGCTCTGCGTGGACTATGAAAGAGATGTTTTGTGATGTTGATTTGTTAAAAAATAATGTACGCGTTAACCATCTGTATCCCGGAAGCGTAAAAGAATATTATGCCACGGGAGGTCGTTCAAGCGATGAACAGGCACCATTTTTTAACATACAAAAAAACAATAGCGGATATATTTTTGCAGTTGGTTGGACAGGACAGTGGAAATGCCAAATAAAGAGGGAGACCGATAGTGTAACAATTCGCTCAAAGATAGAGGATACATATTTCAGGCTTATGCCGGGCGAAAAAATACGCACATCATCTATTGTTGTAATGGCGTATAACTGTGATATTCTTGATGCACACAACAAATGGAGAAGGCTTATAAAGGAACATTTCTCGCTTATAGGAAAAGAGGGCAGAGAAAAATTCGGTCCACTTTGTGCAAGTATTTGGGGAGGAATGAGCACCAAGTCTGTGCTTGACAGAATAGAAAAGATTAAGAAAAATAATCTGCCGTACGAATATGTGTGGATGGATGCGGGTTGGTATGGAATTGATACCAAACCTACACCTGATGAATTTGAGGGAGATTGGGCGAGCCATACGGGTGATTGGAGGGTAAGCCCGATTATTCATCCGAATGGTCTCAAAGATGTATCGGAGGCTATACACGATGCGGGAATGAAATTTCTGCTTTGGGTGGAGCCTGAAAGGGTTATCAGAACAACGCCTGTTGCTCTGGAGCATCCGGAGTATTTTCTGTCCCCGACAGAGCCTGAATGCAATAACAGGCTGTTGAATTTGGGAAATCCCAATGCATGGGATTATTGCTTCAAGACAATTGCCGGTTTAATAGAAGAACTTAAAATAGATTGCTACAGGCAAGATTTTAATTTTGCTCCTCTTGATTACTGGCGCAAAAATGATGATGCAGACCGTATCGGAATTTCAGAAATAAAGCATATAAACGGTCTATATCGTCTTTGGGATTCGTTGCTTGAAAGGTTTCCGAATTTAATCATAGATAATTGTTCGGCAGGAGGCAGAAGAATAGATATCGAAACATTACGACGCAGTATGCCGCTTTGGAGAAGTGACTATCAGTGCCCTGCAAATTTTGATGCCGATGCAGGACAGTGTCATAATCTTGGTTATAACTCGTGGATGCCTTATTCGGGCAGCGGCGTCGGCAGAATATATGATGAGTACCGTATGAGGAGCGGGTACGGAGGCTCGTTAAATGTGGGATTTTCTTTTTCGGAGAGAGAAGAATTTTGTGATGATGATGAAAAAATTGAGTTCATTCGCAAATATACTGACGAGTATCTGAGGATACGCCCTTACTTCTCAGAAGATTTTTATCCGTTGACCGGTATATCTGAAAATTCCGATGTGTGGTGTGCTATGCAATTTGACCGCCCGGACAAATGTGATGGTGTGGTTCAGGTGTTTCGCAGAGACGAGGCTCCGTATGAAACCGCGGTCTTCAAATTAAAAGGAATTGATAAAGAGAGCTGTTACCGTTTTGAAGATATAGATGGAGGAACGTTTGATGTCAGCGGAGCGGAGCTTTCTGAAAAAGGATTAAAAATTACTATTTGTGAAAAACACAAGGCAAAAATATACTCTTACAAAAAAATAAACAATCGGTAAACCGATGAAAATTAAAAAACCGCAGCAAAACAATTTTGCTGCGGCTTTTTTGAGGGTAATAATACAGTTTTTATATATCCTGAAAATATTCTCAGTTGGAAAATTTAACTGTAACACTCTCGCCTGATTTAATGAATACTTTTTTAAAGCCACACAGATTTTTGTGTGGTATATACTCGAACTTCAGGACAGAATAATTTGTATCATATTTGCCCTTGTTTGTAAGAATAACCGTATTTTCATCTGTCCATTTCTCGTCTATTTCAGAATAAGTGAGTCCGTATCCAAATTCAAAAACAGGGGTTCCTTTGTAGAATTTGTAAGTACGGTTTTCCATTGAATAATCTGAAAAACCGGGCAGGTCATCTGTGGTTTCGTAGAAGGTCACAGGAAGTCTACCACTTGGTGAAACCTCACCGAAGATAACATCTGCAAGTGCAAGGCCGCCCATTGCACCCGGGTAGAAACACTGAATTATTGCATCGCACTCCTTCTTTTGTTTTGCAAGGTTTAGACAGCTTCCGCTTACATTTACAAATATAACAGGTTTACCGAGTTTTATTATTTCGTCATATAAATCACGCTGAATTTTCGGTATTTCGATATCAGGTTTGTCACCGCTCAACGAAGCACTGTAGATATCGCCTTGCTCGCCTTCGAAGGTGGGGTCAATGCCCATACATAAAATAACTACATCAGCCTGTTTTGCGGTAACGATTGCCTCTTTTGTGCTTGTCAAGTTCCAATGCAGACAATCTTTGTTCTCATGGATAACACATCCTCTTGAGAATATGACATCGTTGTATTGCTGAAGTCCTCTGAGCAGGGTATAATATTTTGATGGAAGACCGTTGTAGTTGCCAAGAAGCAGCGGAAAAGAATCGGCGTTTGGACCGATTACAGCAACCTTAGAATCTTTTTTCAGGGGAAGAATGCCATTGTTTTTTAAAAGTACCATACTTTCCTGAGCCATACGGCGTGCGATGTCAAGATGTTTGTCGCATTCGATTACATCGAATGGAATATTATCATATTCGCAATCGTTGTCGAACATTCCAAGGCGGAATCTCGTTTCAAAAAGCTTTTCGACTGCAGCAGTTATGGTTTCTTCAGAAATCATACCTTCGGCGACTGCGGTTTTTAGCCATGTATATGCTGTTCCGCAGTTAAGCTCACAACCATTATTTACAGCGAGAGCCGCGCTTTCTGCTTCGGTTTCGGTGATATGATGATTTTTATTTATGTCACAGATGGCACCGCAGTCGGATACAACATATCCATCAAAACCAAATTCGTCACGGAGTATTTTTTTTAGAAGTGTCGGACTTGCACAGCTTGCCTCTCCGTTTACTCTGTTGTAAGCACCCATAACAGCAGAGGGTTGAGCTTTTTCAATACAATACTTAAATGCCCAGAGATATGTTTCGTAAAGGTCCTTTTCGGTTACTACTGCATTAAAGCTGTGTCGCTCATCTTCAGGTCCGCTGTGCACGGCATAATGTTTTAGGGTTGCATCAACCTTACGATATTTTTTATCTCCCTGCATACCCTTGATGAAAGTGACGCCCATTTCGCCGGTCAGGTACGGATCTTCTCCATAGGTTTCGTGACCTCTGCCCCATCTCGGGTCGCGGAATATATTAATGTTAGGCGACCAATAGGTCAAACCTTGATAGATATCTGTTTCGCCAAACTTTTTATATTCGTTATACTGTGCTCTTGCCTCGTCAGATATTGCGGTTGCAACTTCGTACATAAGGTCGGTGTTAAAAGATGCTGCCATAGCAATAGGCTGGGGAAAAACGGTTGCTCTTCCAGCTCTTGCAACACCATGCAGACCTTCGTTCCACCAATTATATGCGGGCACACCCAATCGTTTGATTTCGGGAGCATCATACTTCATTTGTGCTATTTTTTCCGCAAGCGTCATTTGAGCCACAAGCTCTTTTGCACGCTCTTTAAAAGTTTTTTCCATTTTAAAACCTCCTTTGTTTATATGTTATCATACGATAGGGTTGAAGGCTACCACTTATTTTGCTCTTTCAAAGACAAATATTGCTTTTTTGTAGATAATATGCTATATTATAGATGAGGTGAAAAATATGTCAGAGGCACTGCTTGAAAAAGTAAATAACCCGACGGGGAGTTATCCTTATATATGTGCAATGAGCCGCAACCTGAATTTCATTTCCCATTATCACGAGTCAATTGAAATCATTTATGTCAAAAGCGGAACGATTTCTGCTTTTTGTGGAGCAAAAGAGGTTGTTTTAAAAAAAGGCGATGTTTGTATATTTATGCCCGGCGAAATTCATGGTTTTCAAAGTGCAGAAGCAAATCATTTGTATGTGATAAAGCTTGATATATGTTCATATACGGAGGAAATTGATCTTGATAAGCTTCGTCTTGCGGATAATAGGATTAAAGAGGGCGACAATGCTTATCCGATGATTGCGGCTCTTATTAATGAAATGGTAAGTGAGCATTTGGAAAAGAAAAGGGGATATGAATTTGCGGTTCGGTGTTGTAAGAATAAAATTGTTGCAGAAATTTTAAGAAATTTAAAATATGATTTTATAGATACAAGCAGAAATATAAGGATACTGTCGAAGATAAATAAGTTTTTGGAGGAAAGGTACGGACAGAAAGTCGAGCTTGAAGAAATAGCGGCAGCCTGTCATTTTTCAAAATATTATTTTGCACACAAGCTTAAAGAAATGACGGGAATGACATTTGTTCAGTATCTTACGGCGTTCAGGCTGGAAAAAGCGGCTATGCTTTTGAAAAACGGTGATATGACAATAACCGAGGTTGCGGCAGAGAGCGGCTTTGGCAGCCTGCGTTCATTCAACAGAGCCTTTTTGTCTGCATACAAAATAACCCCATCTAATTTCAGAAAAAGTAAGTAATGCCGAGAATGCGATAATTATACTTTTGCCTGGCAATCAACTCTTTTTTGTCAATCACAATTAAACCTTCCTAATATATTATACAACATGGGAAAGAATTTAAAAAAACAGTTGACATAAATGAAAATCCGTGATATACTTGTATGGTTAATTGTGAAAGTGGGACGGGAGGCTCAGAAGATGGACAGACTCAGTTCCGCTAAAAGAGTGGCGGGAATTAAACAAACAAGAAACGCGATTGCGTCAGGTGATGCTGCAGTGGTATATGTGGCGTGTGATGCGGATGCGGCACGGCTTGCAGAGATTATGGAGTTGTGCGCAAGATGCGGAGTAGAGATTGTTTCAAACCACTCGGGAAAAGAACTTTCAAAGGCTTGCAGGATAGATGTTTCATGCAGTGCCGCAGCAATTCTTAAATAATACGGTAAAAGCACATTTATGTGTTTTTATATATAAAATCTATATGCATGGAGGTGAACATATTGCCAACATTTAACCAGTTAGTCAGAAAGGGAAGAGCTACAGAAGAAAAGAAATCAACAGCTCCTGCGCTTCTTAAGGGTCTCAATACCAAGAAGAGCCAGCTTACCGATCAGGCTTCTCCTCAGAAGAGAGGTGTTTGTACTTCGGTAAGAACCATGACTCCTAAAAAGCCTAACTCAGCGCTCCGTAAGGTTGCCAGAGTTAAGCTGACAAACGGAATCGAGGTTTCGGCTTATATCCCGGGTATCGGTCACAACCTTCAGGAACACAGCGTTGTTATGATTCGTGGCGGAAGAGTTAAGGACCTTCCCGGTGTGCGTTATCACATTATCCGCGGTACACTTGATACTTCGGGCGTTGATAAGCGTATGCAGAGCAGATCTAAGTATGGCGCAAAGCGTCCTAAGTAAATTCTTGATCTGACAAATTTAAAATGATTGTGCATATATGTTCAAAAAATATACATGACCTATATGCACGACAGCGGACCTTAGCGTTCGTTGAGTACCTTAAATGGTGAATAAACCTAAATGAAGGAGGGGAAGAAAAGTGCCAAGAAGAGGTCATATTGCTCGTCGTGATGTTTTGCCTGATCCTATGTATAACAGTAAGGTTGTTACAAGACTCATCAACAACATCATGCTCGACGGAAAGAAGGGCGTTGCTCAGAAAATAGTTTATGATGCTTTTGACATAATAAAGGAGAAAACCGGAAAGGATCCGGTAGAAGTATTTGAGGAAGCAATGAACTGTGTTATGCCCGTTCTCGAGGTAAAGGCTCGCCGTGTCGGCGGTGCTAACTATCAGGTTCCGATTGAGGTGCGTCCTGACAGACGCGAAACTCTCGGTCTCAGATGGATTACCTTGTACTCAAGAAAGAGAAATGAGCGTACAATGGCAGAGAGACTCGCAAACGAGCTCATGGATGCCATCAACAGCACAGGCGGTGCGTTCAAGAAGAAGGAAGATACTCACAAGATGGCAGAGGCTAACAAGGCTTTTGCACATTATCGCTGGTAATTTTTACTTTGAAAATTTGGCTGATTTATCCGTTTGCTTAGGCTCGCATATCTTGATATAGCTCGCTAATCGGCACGAATAAATCATCTCAAATTTTCTTCGTAAAAAACGCATTGATGATTTGCAAAATCATTAATTTTGTGTAGACACACTTTTGAAAATTGCAGTGCATAGCATTGCGAAAGGAGATAACTATGGGTAGAGCGTTTTCTCTGGAGAAAACCAGAAATATAGGCATCATGGCTCACATTGATGCAGGTAAGACTACTACCACAGACCGTATTCTGTTCTATACCGGTCGTATTCACAAAATCGGTGAGACCCACGAGGGTGCATCACAGATGGACTGGATGGAACAGGAGGCAGAGCGTGGTATTACAATTACCTCTGCTGCAACTACTGCACAGTGGAAGAACCACAGAGTAAACATTATCGATACTCCCGGACACGTTGACTTCACAGTTGAGGTTGAGCGTTCGCTCCGTGTTCTTGACGGTAGTGTTACGGTTCTTTGTGCTAAGGGCGGTGTTGAGCCTCAGTCTGAGACTGTTTGGCGTCAGGCTGATAAATACATGGTACCGAGAATGGTATATGTAAACAAGATGGACATTATGGGCGCAGACTTTTACAATGTTGTAAACATGATGAAAGAGCGTCTTAAGTGTAATGCAGTTCCGATTCAGCTGCCTATCGGTGCAGAGGATGAGTTCAAGGGACTGATTGACCTTATCCAGATGAAGGCTTATGTTTATTATGATGAGCAGGGTCTGGATGAGAGAATTGAGGATATTCCGGCAGACATGAAGGATAAGGCTGAGGAATATCGTCAGGCACTCCTTGAAGCGGTTGCAGAGACCGACGAGGGGCTTATGGAAAAATTCTTTGAAGAGGGCGACCTCTCTGAGGCTGACATTAAAAAGGCTATAAGAAAGGCTACTATCGCAAACGAGATGGTTCCTGTTATGTGTGGTTCTTCATACAGAAACAAGGGTGTTCAGAACATGCTGGACGCAGTTATTGACTTTATGCCGTCACCTCTCGATGTTCCTGCTATCAAGGGTATTATTCCGAGAACAGAAGAAGAGGATGTTCGTCATTCTTCTGACGATGAGCCTTTTGCGGCTCTCGCGTTCAAGATTATGACTGACCCCTTTGTTGGTAAGCTCGCGTTCTTCCGCGTGTATTCAGGTACACTTTCAAGCGGTTCGCATGTTTACAACTCCACAAAGGACCACAAAGAAAGAATCGGTCGTATCTTGCAGATGCACGCAAATGACAGAGAAGATATAGATATCGTTTATTCAGGTGATATCGCAGCTGCTGTTGGTCTTAAGAACACAACAACAGGTGATACCCTCTGTGATGAAAAGCATCCGATTATCCTTGAGTCTATGGAATTCCCGGAACCGGTTATCCGTGTTGCGATTGAGCCTAAGACCAAGGCAGGTCAGGAAAAGATGGGTATCGCTCTTGCAAAGCTTGCAGAAGAAGATCCCACATTCAGAACCTACACAGATGACGAGACAGGACAGACTATTATCGCAGGTATGGGTGAGCTTCACCTTGAGATTATCGTTGACCGTCTCCTGCGTGAGTTTAAGGTAGAGGCAAATGTTGGTAATCCTCAGGTTTCTTACCGTGAGACTATCCGCGCAGCTTCTCATGTTAACCACAAGTACGCAAGACAGTCAGGTGGTAAAGGTCAGTACGGTCATGTTGTTATGGATGTTGAGCCTCTTGAGCCGGGTGCAGGTTATGTATTCGAGAACAAGATTGTCGGCGGTGCTATTCCTAAGGAATATATCCCTGCTGTTGATGCAGGTATCCAGGGTGCAATGCAGACAGGTGTTCTTGCGGGTTATCCGGTAGTTGATGTTAAGTGTACTCTCGTTGACGGTTCATACCACGAAGTCGATTCGTCTGAGATGGCATTTAAGATTGCAGGTTCAATGGCGTTCAAGGAGGCTTGTAAGAAGGGTAATCCCGTTATTATGGAGCCTATCATGAAGGTTGTTGTTAATGTTCCCGAGGACTACATGGGTGATGTTATGGGTGACTTAAACTCACGCCGTGGTCAGATTCAGGGTATGGAAGCAAGAACAGGTGCTCAGGAAATTACTGCACATGTTCCGCTTTCTGAGATGTTTGGTTACGCAACTGAGCTTCGTTCAAGAACTCAGGGTCGTGGTCAGTACTCTATGGAGCCCAGTCACTTTGAGGAACTTCCGAAGAGCATTGCTGAGAAGATTATTAAAGAGCGCAGCAAGTCTGAGGAGTAATTTAACTTTTTTTCAAAAAACTATTGAAATTATTTCAATTTAATAGTAAAATGGAAAAGTAAAATTAATTTTTTAGAAATTTATTAAAACATGCTATATTATTTAGGAGGAAACTAAAATGGCAAAGGAAAAGTTTGAAAGAAGCAAACCCCATGTTAACATTGGTACTATCGGCCACGTTGACCATGGTAAAACAACTCTTACCGCTGCAATAACCAAGGTTCTTGCTATGGGTGGTAAGGCTCAGTACGAGGCTTATGATATGATTGATAAGGCTCCTGAGGAAAGAGAAAGAGGTATCACCATTTCTACAGCTCACGTTGAGTACGAGACAGAGACTCGTCACTATGCACACGTTGACTGCCCCGGACACGCTGACTATGTTAAGAACATGATCACCGGTGCTGCTCAGATGGACGGTGCTATTCTCGTTGTATCATCTGCAGATGGTCCCATGCCCCAGACAAGAGAGCACATTCTCCTTTCTCGTCAGGTAGGCGTTCCCTACATTGTTGTATTTATGAACAAGGTTGACCAGGTTGACGATCCTGAGCTTCTCGAGCTCGTTGAGATGGAAATCAGAGACCTTCTTACCGAGTATGAGTTCCCGGGCGATGATATCCCGATTGTTAAGGGTTCAGGTCTCCAGGTTCTCGAGAGCGCATCAACAGTTCCTTCTGCTCCTGAGTATGCTTGCATCCACGAGCTTATGGACGCTGTTGACAGCTACATTCCTACACCTGAGAGAAAGAGCGATTTGCCTTTCCTCATGCCCGTAGAGGATGTATTCTCAATCACAGGTCGTGGTACTGTTGCTACAGGCCGTGTTGAGAGAGGTCAGCTTAACATGTCTGACGAAGTTGAAATCGTTGGTCTTTCTGACGAGTCAAGAAAGGTTGTTGTAACCGGTATCGAGATGTTCAGAAAGCTCCTCGACTATGCAGAAGCAGGCGATAACATCGGTGCACTTCTCCGTGGTGTTGCAAGAGACGAAATCGAAAGAGGACAGGTTCTTGCAAAGCCCGGTACAATCACACCCCATACTCAGTTCAAGGGCGAGGTTTATGTTCTTACTAAGGAAGAGGGCGGCCGTCATACTCCGTTCTTCACAAACTACAGACCTCAGTTCTATTTCAGAACAACTGACGTTACAGGTGTTGTTAACCTTCCTGAGGGTACAGAAATGTGTATGCCCGGCGACAATGTAACAATGGATGTTGAGCTTACAACAACCATCGCTATCGAGCCCGGTCTCCGTTTCGCTATCCGTGAGGGTGGTAGAACAGTTGGTTCAGGTGTTGTTACCGAAATCATCAAATAAGATAATTTCAATTTTAAAAGACCGCGGAATTTCCGCGGTCTTTTTGCATGTAATAAACCCTTGATAAATTTTAAAATATGATATATAATTAAGACACAAAAAAGTAAAACCGAAAGAGGCTATGCAAATGGTTATAACTAAGTAGCCTTGATTTGACGGTAGGGCTACTTTTTTATGGAAAAATTCTTAAAACTCTTGACAAACACCAATTTTTGTGATAAAATATCATAGATTTTCTGTTGAGAATTATTTTTATTATATACTTAATTTCATCGAAGGAGGGGTAGAGATGCTTAGAACATATCAGCCTAAAAAGAGACATCGTGCAAAGGAGCATGGTTTCAGAAAGAGAATGAGTACCAAAAACGGTCGTAAGGTGTTGGCAAGAAGAAGACTGAAGGGCAGAAAGAAGCTGTCCGCATAAAAGGCGCTTCGTGCGTCTTTTTGTCTATTTGAAGGTTTTTTTGGGGATATTGATTTCGCGGAAATTGATTGGTGAATATGGAAAAGATAATAAGTCTGTGCAAGAACTATGAATTTCAAAGATTGTACCGCAAGGGTATATCGGCGGTAAGACCGACCCTTGTTATGTATGCGGCAAAAGGCCGTGGGGATAAAATTCGTCTCGGTATAACGGCAGGCAAGAAGATTGGCGGTGCGGTTTCCCGTAACAGAGCCAAACGCAGAATAAGGGAGCTTTTTCGTATAACACAGCAAGAGCTGAAATCGGGAATGGATATATGTATTGTTGCAAGAGGGAGAATTCTCGACGCACCTTATGAAACGCTGGTTAAGGATTTTCGCGGGGCGGCAAGAGAGCTTGGCTTGCTTGAAGCTTAAATATGAAAAGATTGTTTATAGCTTTTATCAGGTTTTATCAAAGGCGGATTTCACCGCTTAAAAGGCCTTGTTGCCGTTTTTATCCGACCTGCTCGCAGTACGCAATTATGGCAATCGAAAAATACGGAGTCTTAATTGGTACGGCAAAGGCGGTATGGCGGATTTTAAGATGCAATCCGCTTTCAAAAGGCGGAATAGATTATCCCTGAGAATTTAAGAACACAAAGGAGGGACAGTTACAGTGTCCTATATAACAATGGCGTTGGGTTGGGTGCTCAAGCTTTGCAGTGTAATTACAGGTAACTACGGTGTTGCGATAATTATTTTTACAATTTTGATGAAGGCGTTGCTTTTGCCGCTTACAGTAAAGCAGCAGAGGTCTATGATGAAGACTCAAAAGCTGCAGCCGCTTCTTATGGAGCTTCAGCAAAAGTACGCAAATGATAAGGAAAAGCTGAATCAGGAAACAATGAAGCTTTATCAAAAGTATCAGGTAAATCCTATGAGCGGATGCTTGCCGCTTCTTATTCAGTTACCGATACTTATGATGCTTTATTATGTTGTAAAGGAACCCATAGTATATATTATGGGATTTGGTAAGGACGAGGTATGGCGAATTGTCAGCGCCGTTGTTGAGTGGAGCGAGGGCTCGCCCGATAAGATGAATACCTTCCTTACTGCACTCGGTATAAATTCTATTGAAACCCTTACCGAGAATTCATATAAAATGTTCGGCCTCTATGAGATACAGATTGCAAGATTTTTGCAGCAGTATCCCGAAATAATGCAGAGTGGATGGATACTTGAAACAGGCAAGAACTATACTCTGCTTAACTTTAACTTCCTTGGAATTGACCTTTCGCAGACTCCTGACCTCGGTAAGTTCTTTGGCGTATTTGTTGGCCGTGCAAATCTCGTGACGGTATCGGATATGCTTCTTTGGACAATTCCGTTGTTGTCGGGTCTCAGTTCATATATAACATCTAAGGTTTCGCAGATGCAAAATCCTCAGCAAAACAAGCCGGAGAATGAAGACCAGCCGAACCCAATGAAGAGTATGATGATATTTATGCCGATAATGTCGGCGTGGTTTGCGTTTACGCTACCCGCGGCAGTCGGTTTGTACTGGATTATAAGCAATATTCTTGCACTTGCTCAGCAGGTGATTTTGAACAAGTTTATAAAACCCGGAATATCTGATGAACAGATCGAAGGAGAGATAGTAAATGCTAAGAAAAGTAGAAAAAAACGCAAAAAGTAAGGAAGAGGCCCTTGCGCTTGCTGCCGAGGAATTAGGCGTTTCTGTAGACGAGCTTTCGTATACCGTTGAGCGTGAAGTCGGCAAAGGTCTTATGGGACTTCTTTTGGGAAAAGAAGTTATAATTTCCGCTTGGGTAACCAAGGAAGAGGAAGAAGAGAAGCGTCTTTCAGAGGTGGCAAGAACCCGTGCGGCATCGGCTGAGGTTGAGAGCAACCAGTCAAATCCGTATGCTCCTAAAGAAGAGCCGCATGCTCATGACTATACTCCGGGCGGCAGAAAGAAAAAGCAGAAGCCTGCACCTGAGGTCAAGGCAGAGGAGACTGCTCCCGAGGCTAAGACGGAGGTTTCTGAACCTGTTGCAGCAGAAGAACCCAAAACCGCAGCAGAGCCGAAGGCGTCACGCAAAAATCGTGAGGTAACCGAAAAATCCCTTGAAGATGCAAAGTTCTTTGCAACCGAGCTTATTCACAAAATGGGACTTGACGGTGCTGAAATTGAGGTTGAAAACGGCGGTGACTGTGTTCGCGTAACAGTATCGGGAGATAAAATGGGACTTCTTATCGGTAAGAGAGGAGATACACTTGATGCTGTTCAGTATCTTACAAGCCTTTATGTAAACAAGTCTAAAAATTCTTATATTAAAGTAAGTGTTGATACTGAGAATTATAGGGCAAAGAGAGAGGAAACTCTTGTCAAGCTTGCAAAAAGCCTCGAGCGTCGCGTTGTTCGCGGCGGTGCGGCTGTTACGCTTGAGCCGATGTCTCCTAACGAACGCAGAATTATTCATGCCGCTCTGCAAAACAGCAGCAGCGTAAAGACATACAGTGTGGGCGACGAACCTCACCGTAAGGTTGTTGTGGCTTTAAAATAATGAAAAAATACCCTGCCGTACGGCAGGGTATTTCAGACTGTCGAAAAAGTCCATATTATTCATAAATACACCTTATGAGTAACCTTCGGTGACAGTTGTCTCCTCAAGTAAACACTGATTAAATGGTTTTTGTAGGGACGGGCGTCCTCGACCGTCCGCTTTTACGGGCCGTCCGAGAGGCCGGCCCCTACAATGTTTGAATTAATCAGCCCAAACGGCGGGAGCACCACCCGGGGTGGCCTCTCTTGACTTCGTCAATTCACCTTCAGCCCCCGTCCTACTGCTTGTGGCTTTTTTTGTTGCGTGGTTGCGTACATTTTATATAGGTCAAAGCTGATGCTGCTTGTGTAATTCTCAGCTCGCATAACAGTAAGAAGCTTATCCTGAATTTCTGGAATGAGGCCATCTCTTCATCATCAAGCATTTCTTCAAGCTCGGTGTATGCATCTGTGCAGATTTTTTCTACACTGTTAATAGATGTAACATCATCGAGGGGAAGTCCGTACTTTTCAGCAAACTCCTTATACAATTTGTCAAATTGTTCATAAATATACATTATAAAATCCCCTTATAAATAAAAAAGTGCGCCCAATGAAGAACGCACCGAAAAAGTGTTTCTTCATTTGCTGCAACACAACTACACAATATTTCACAAACAAAATAATGGTAAAGAGGAAACACTTTTTACCAAAATAGTATGTTTGTGAAAATATAAAGTTATTCACATTATTTTAATGTAGTTGGTTGCAATCACAATAATACCATAAATTATGCAATATGTCAACGGAAATGTTTGTGCCATCTCTAAGGGGCGATTCAAGAATTGCCCGAAGTTCGGGGTATTTGTGAATGCCCCCTACAGCCATACGAATATTTGTGGTGAATGATTTGCGAATTTCCTGATTATAAATTTGTAGGGCGGGAGCAAGCCCCCGCCCTACGGATATATGCAAAACCGAAGGTTTTGGCGAGGGAAGCTGCGTCTGTGCCAAACCCCGTAGGGGCTCCCTACATTATTTTACAAAAATGATACACAAATGTAATATTTTTACACAAAAAAGTGTGGTATACTAAAGATAATATACTGCTGTACTTATACGCAAAATTAAATGCGATTACAAGGAGAAATAGTATGCCTGAGAGAAAGAAAAAATCAACTGCGGGCAAGGCACAGAGCAAAAAAACTGCTCCTAAGGGCAATGCCCGTCCGACAGCAAAGAAAGCTAAACCCGTCGGGGCAAACGCAAAACAGAAAACCCTTTCAAATGAAATAAAGGGAATTATTATGATTGCACTCGGAATATTTCTGGCGTTTGTATTTTTAACCGACGCAACGGGTGCGGTCGGTGCTGCTATCCGTAATTTGTGTTACGGACTTTTTGGGGTGTCAATAACAATAAGCTGTATTTTTATGATTGTAACGGGTGTGTATATCTTTGCGGATAAGCTGGGTGAAAAGAGTACATTCCGCATAGTGCTGCTGTCCTTGCTTATAGTGTTTACATCAATTATAGCGGCATTATTTGTGGCAGAGACAGAATTTGTGGGAAACAGCCTTGCCGAGAGGATAACTGCATTATGGAACGAAGGAATTGACGGAATTGGCGGCGGAGTTATCGGCGGCGGTATATGCAGCATTCTGACTACGCTTATCGGTGCTGCAGGAACATGGGTTTTGTCGATTGCAGCAGAGCTTATACTTATAATTTTGCTGACAGGTGTATCTCTTGAAAAGATGTTCCGCAGTATTGCACAGATATTCAGACGGCGCGGAGCAGAATACCGCGAGGTTGCGGCCAAAGAGGTAGATTTTGAACTGCCCGAATATTCAACTCAGTCTGATGAGGTCAAGAGAAAGCTGAAAAAGCGCAAAGCAGAGGGCAAAATGAAAGGCACCGACTTCTTTGAAGGCTATTTTGAGGGTGAGGAGACAGTCAGCGACGAGCCGCCGAAAAGATTTGAGTTCACAGCGAATGACGATTTTCTTGGTGAAGCCGTGTCTAAAGATATAGATGATGATAAGCTTGACCTGCCGTTTACACTTGACAGCCTTAAAACAGGCATTCTAACCGAGCTTCCTGACGAAAACGGAAATCTTAATACCCCCGTGGAGAACGAGGAGGGGACAGACTTTGAGCCGCCGAGCGAGGCAAAGCTTGAGGATGTTTTTGACCCCTTGACGCAAAGGGCGGTTGACGCAGGTGTTCCGCTTGACCGTGCCGTGCTCGCGGGTCGCAGAATGGCACTTGATGATGCAGAGGAACAGACTCCCGAGGCGCAGATACAAAGTCAGATTGAGGAGACAGCAAAACCGAGGATTATTCAGTATCACCTTCCTACGGTTGATTTGCTTGAACTGCCAAAGCCTCAGCCTAAAACCAGAGAAGAGATAAGAGCCGAGCTTGAGGACAAGGCGAACCGATTGCTCGATACATTGAGAAGCTTTAAGGTTGACGCTACAATAATCAATATAACACAGGGTCCGTCGGTAACTCGGTTTGAGCTTCAGCCGGGGTTTGGCGTAAAGGTATCCAAGATAACAAATCTGGCTGATGATATCGCACTTAGCCTTGCGGCGTCGGGTGTTCGCATTGAGCCTGTGCCGGGCAAGTCCGCAATAGGTATTGAGATACCGAACAAGACGGCAAGTCCCGTCCCCATTCGTGAGGTTATAGCAAGCGACAAGTTTCGTTCGTTTAAGTCAAAGACTGCGTTTGCACTCGGTAAGGACATCAGCGGAAACTGCGTTGTGGCAGATATCGCAGATTTTCCGCACGGACTTATCGCAGGCGCTACGGGTTCGGGTAAGAGTGTATGCATAAACTCTCTTATCACAAGCATACTCTTTAAGGCTCGCCCTGATGAGGTTAAGATGATTATGGTTGACCCCAAGATGGTTGAGCTTGGCGTATACAACGGTATTCCGCATCTTTTAATCCCTGTTGTGACAGACCCCAAGCATGCGGCGGGTGCGCTCAACTGGGCGGTAGGAGAGATGAAGAACCGCTACTCGTTGCTTAAAGATAACAAGGTGAGAAACCTAAAGGGCTACAACAAGCTTATGGACGAGATTGGCGAGCCGGACAGCAAGCTTCCCGAGATTGTTATAATAATAGACGAGCTTGCAGATCTTATGATGGCGGCTAAAAATGAGGTTGAGGGAGCAATAAACAGCCTTGCTGCACTTGCGAGAGCTGCCGGAATGTATCTGATTATTGCAACCCAGAGACCGTCTGTAAATGTCGTAACGGGTGTTATTAAAAACAACATTCCGACCCGTATTGCATTTGCGGTTACCTCGAATGTTGATAGCCGTACAATCCTTGATTGCGTCGGCGCGGAAAAGCTTCTCGGCAGAGGAGATATGCTGTATAGTCCAAGAGGCGCAACGAAGCCGATGCGTATTCAGGGTAACTTTGTATCAGACCGCGAAATTGAGGCAATAATAGACTATATCAAGAGTCAGTATGAGGCAGACTATGACGAGACTATAATCGAGAACATAGAGCGTGAGCGTGAGCAGGTTACTGCAAATACAACAATGTCTGACGAGGAAGACGATGACAGAGCAACAGGGCCGAAGGACAAGCTGTTTTTAGAGGCGGTTGAGCTTATACTCGAAAACGGTCAGGCATCGGTTGCTATGTTCCAGCGCAGATTTAAAATCGGCTATCAGCGTGCGGTAAGGCTTATTGACGAGATGGAAAAGTTTAAGATAATCGGACCGTACGAGGGAACAAAGCCAAGGCAGGTGCTCATTACCCGCCAGGAGTTTAACGAGATGCGTATGAACAATCCTCAGGATTAGTTAGTGTATATAATGGCATATTATACGCTAAAAAACGGCAATTTTATAGACAAAATGCACATACCAAAGTGGTTGATATTGTGCAAACATACAAATTTAAGATGATTTTGAAAAAAATGTAGAAATTTTAAATTGTTTATAGTAAAATAGCCTTATACAATGATAATTTTTATAATAAGGAGTGTTTTGTGATGAACAAACAGGAATTAATTTCAGCTATTGCTGAGAATGCAAATCTTACTAAGAAAGATGCAGAGGCAGCTCTTAGCGCATTTGTTAGCGCAGTAGAGGGTGCTCTCGTAAAGGGCGACAAGGTTCAGCTCGTAGGATTCGGTAGCTTCGAGGTTAGAGAGAGAGCAGCAAGAGAGGGCAGAAACCCCTTGACAGGCGAGAAAATGAGCATCGCAGCAGCTAAGGTTCCTGCATTCAAGGCAGGTAAGGCTCTCAAAGATCTTATCAATAAATAATCAGGCAGAATAATAAGGGCGGACAAGCTTTGCTTGTCCGTTTTTTCTTGCCTGTTTTTGCAAAAAAATGCTTGTTATTTTCAGGTCGTTATGGTATAATTATAGGCATAAGAATGTGCCCTGAATACGCACATTTTAAGGAGTGTTGTAATATGAGAATTCTATGCGAACAAGAGGCTCTTTCGGAGGCTGTCGGAATTGTATCCCGTGCTGTTTCCGGCAGGAGCAATATCCCTGTTCTTGAGGGTATCTATATAAAGGCAACCGAGGACGGAAAAATTACTCTTACGGGTAACGATATGGAGATTGGTATTGAAGCGGTTGCCGATGCTGAGGTTATGCAACCGGGTGAAATTGTAATCAATGCCAAGATGCTCGGCGGTATTGTGCGTTCGCTCGCCTCGGGCAGAGTCAGCCTTGAGACAAACGAGAAAAATCAGACGCTTATCAAGAGCGGCGGTGCAAAGTTTGAGATTGCAGGAATTTCCGCAGAGGAATTTCCCGACCTGCCGGTTGTCGATGCCGAATATTCTATCAGTATTCCGTCAAGCGTTTTAAAGAGCATGATTGCAAGATGCGGATTTGCTGTTGCTGTATCGGACAACAACCCTATTCTTACAGGCTGTCTGCTTGAGATTGAAAAGAGCGGTCTTACCATGGTTGCGCTTGACGGTTACAGAATGGCAATGTGCAAGGCTCCTATGGAAAATGAGTATGAAGAAAAGTCAATGATTATTCCTCAGAAGTCGCTCTCGGAGCTTGCGAGAATAATCAGCGATACCGAGGAGGAGGTTCGCATTACTGCAACTTCCAGAAATGCAATATTCACATTTGATAACTTCAAGATGGTTACAAGACTCATCGAGGGTAACTATATAAACTATCACAATGTAATCCCCAAGGATTACTCAATCGAGTTTGAGTGTTCAACCGACCAGCTGCTTGAGTCTATACAGAGAGTGTCGCTGATAATCTTAAACGATGTCGTCAAAAGTCCTGTCCGTTTTAACATAGGCGACGGAAACATCAATATCTCCTGCTCTACATCTGCAGGTAATGTTGATGATAATATTGCGGTCGATATCATGGACAAGGCACTTGAGATAGGATTTTATAACAGATATCTTTTAGAGGCGTTCAGAGTAATTGATGCGGAGAATGTCCGTCTTAAGTTCAATACCCCGACAAGTCCGCTTGTTGTTACACCTACGGACGGGGATGACTTCCTGTATCTGATATTGCCGCTCAGGCTTCATGCAGAATAAAGCCGCAGAGGAATGATGTAGATGAAAGCAGAGCATTTGGAGCTGACGAATTTTCGCAATTACGAGAGTCAGCAGCTTGATTTTTCAGACAGTGTCAATATAATATACGGCGATAATGCTCAGGGCAAGACGAATATTTTAGAGGCGGTTTACTTCTTTGCTATGGGTAAGTCGAACCGTGCAAGACGGGATATAGAGCTTATCCGTCACGGCTGTGACAGTGCAAAGCTTGTACTCGGCTTTTCGGACAGTAATCGGAGCAATACGGCGGAGGCGGAAATTTTCCGCGATAAGCGAAAGAGAATAAGCCTTAACGAAATTCCTGTTCGCCGTAACAGCGAACTTGTACGCCGATTTAATGTGGTTTACTTTGGGCCTGAGTATCTGGGGCTTGTAAAAGAGGGGCCGAGAATAAGGCGGCAGACGCTGGATGTTCTTATCAGCCAGATAAAGGCAGGATACCTCGGTGCTCTCGGCGAGCTTAGAAAGATTGTCGAGAGTAAGAATGCGCTTCTTCGTATGGAGCATCCCAACCTTACAATGCTTGATATAATGGACGAGAAGCTTGCGGATATCTCGACGAGTATTATTTTATACCGCTCGCTTTATATAAGCCGTATCGAAAAGCTTGCGGCGGAGGTTCAGAGAGAAATCTCGGGCGGACGGGAGCGGCTCAGGCTTAAATATAATTGCTGTATAGGTGATGTGACAGGGCTTTCGGCAGATGATATCGGCAGAATTTTCAGAGAGAAAATCGCAGAGGCGAGACCTCGCGAGATGCGCCTTTGTGAGGCGGTTATCGGTCCGCACCGCGAGGATATAGATTTTTATGTAAACGAAACCGAGGCAAAGCTGTATGCTTCTCAGGGACAACAGAAAACCATTGTGATGGCGGAAAAGCTTGCCGAGGTAAAACTTATATGCGCAGAGGTCGGTGAGGTTCCTGTTTTGCTCCTTGATGATATTATGAGCGAGCTTGACAGGACGAGAAGAGAATATATTCTCGGTGCGGCAGGAGATATGCAGATTTTGATTACCTGCACCGACACCGACGGAATGAAGGTTCCGATCGATGCACGAATGATAGAGGTTGCAGGCGGCAGAGCCGAGATAAAAAACTGACAGACGGAGGTGCTTCCCATGTACTTGCATCTTGGAAAAGGAACAGTAGTAAATACATCAGACATAATTGCGATAATGGATTTGGAAAGCTCGTCCATGTCGGCAAATACGAGAGAATTTTTAAAGGTAGTTGAGGAAGAGGGCTTTGTGCAGAATGTTTCGGAGGAAATCCCCAAAACATTCGTAATTTGTGAGACGGACGGACAATCGGTGGTGTATGTGACGAATATTTCGTCAAAGGCACTTGCCGGAAGAGCACAAAAGTACAGATAATACCTAAATTTATTGAAATAGGAGTTGAGAGCATGACGGAAGAACATATCACAAGTGTCCCTGTCGAGGGGGAGTATGATGCCAATCAAATACAGGTTCTCGAAGGTTTAGAGGCGGTTCGTAAGCGTCCCGGTATGTATATCGGTTCGACATCCTCAAGAGGACTTCACCATCTTGTATACGAAATCGTAGATAACTCTATCGACGAGGCACTGGCAGGATTTTGTAAAAATATTGAGGTTACCATCGAAAAGGATAATTCTATTACCGTAACCGATGACGGCCGCGGTATTCCGACGGGTATTCATCCCAAGATGGGTATTCCTGCCGTTGAGGTTGTATTTACCATACTTCATGCAGGCGGTAAGTTCGGCGGCGGCGGATACAAGGTTTCGGGAGGACTTCACGGTGTTGGTGCGTCAGTTGTAAATGCTGTCTCTGAATATCTTGAGGTTGAAATTTCTGACGGTGAGCATGTTCATTATCAGAAGTATGAACGCGGTGTC
>JAZUCQ010000102.1:0-23141 GCA_045639145.1 Clostridia bacterium
TGGCACGCGAAGCGTGACGGGAGGATTGAACATTTATCTGTTATCCCAAAAACTCTTTTATTTCATCTATGCGTGTCTCGGCGGTTTTTCTGCCAAGCTCATAAACACGCTTTAATCTGTCGGGATTGTGTTCTACCGCGCCGATATTGAGCGCCTCGGGAGGTCTTATAACAAGCACCTCGCCGCTGTCCTCACGCGTCTTTATGTATTTTGTTGTATCGTTATACATAATGTGGCGGCTTGCCATTGTTTTAATCATCTCAGGGTATGCCTTAAGTGTAATTTTCATCAAGGGCACAAATCTATTTTTTTGCTTTATATATCCTTCAGGCTGGGTCAAAACGACAATGTTTTTGTCATAGCCGATACCTTCAAAATATTTAAGAGGAATAGAATCTGACATACCGCCGTCAAGGTACTTGCCGTCCTCAATATCGACAATTCTCGAAACAAGAGGCATAGACGCAGAGGCACGCATCCACAAAAGGTCCTCGGAAACTTCTCTGCCGCATTTGTGGTATATCGGTTTGCCTGTTATAACATCGGTGCAGACAACATAAAATTCCATAGGATTTTGCTTGTATGTTTCCGCATCAAAAATATCAAGCTTTTCGGGGATTTCGTGGTAACAAAAGTCCACACCGTAAATATCGCCTGTTTTTATGAGTGTCTTAAAACCGCAGTAGCGTTCATCGTTGCAGTATTTCATATTGTATCGGATGGCTCTGCCGATTTGGCGTGATTTGTAATTACAGCCAAACGCCGCGCCTGCCGAGACACCGATTGCGCCGTCGAACTCAATGCCGTTTTCCATCATAACATCCGTCACGCCCGCTGTGAACATTCCGCGCATTGCACCGCCTTCTAAAACTAATCCTTTTTTCACTCAAATCACCTCATTATTTCTGTCAAGTCACATATGACCTCGCCCGCAATAACCAGTCCTGCAGCAGAGGGTACAAAAGCACAGCTGGCGGGAATTCTCTGTCCGCCTGTATTTGGTTTAACCGGTTTTTCTTTAGAATAGACAACCTTAAGCTTTTTTATCCCGCGTCGTTTAAGCTCATAGCGCATAACCTTTGCAAGTGGGCATACCGAGGTTTTGTATATATCCTCAACCTCAAAAAGTGCAGGATTTAATTTATTTCCTGCCCCCATCGAGCTGATAATCGGCACGCCTGCCGCATCTGCCCTTACTGCAAGCTCAATTTTTGCAGTAACCGTGTCTATTGCATCTACAATATAATTATATTCCGAAAAGTCAAATTCATTTGCGTTTTCGGGCATATAAAATGTTTTGTAAACCCGAACCTTTGCATCAGGGTTAATATCGGCAATTCTTCTTGCCGCAACATCTACCTTATATTCACCAATGGTGGATATAAGAGCATAAATCTGACGGTTGATGTTGGAGGGACTTACGGTATCGTTGTCAATTATATCAATGCTGCCGACTCCGCTCCTTGCAAGTGCCTCGATTACATAACCGCCGACACCGCCTGCACCAAATACAGCCACGCGTGAATTTTTAAGCTTTTCCATTGCATCAGAACCGAGCAAAAGCTCTGTTCGATCGAATTGGTTTTCCATAAGATACCTCTCAGCTTCAAAGATATATGGTGCGGCATCAGCCACACCACATAATAACTTTTCCTTGTTTATTTGTCTCTTTCATATCAATAAGCCGCTGATTTTTGGAACCGCGAAAACGGAGTGTAATATCCTTAAGCTCTTCTACAAACCGACCGTCAACCAAAACATCAATTATACCGAGAATTTCCTCGGTAGCATCGCAGTATGCACGGCATTTTCTGTCCCGTAATTCCTCAAGAGTAAATCCCGAAAAAATCCATATGTCTTTTTGAGGGTATTTATCCTTCACCTTTTTTAAAAAGGGTAGGAGTGTTTGCTGATTAGACGGCTCAAACGGTTCTCCTCCGAGAACCGTTAAGCCTGATATATAATCAAAATTAAGTAGGTCTAAAATATGTTCTTCCGTGTCAGGTGTAAACGGCTGTCCGTATTCAAAATCCCATGTTTGGGGCTGAAAACAGTTTTTACAACGGTTCCTGCAACCCGACACGAATAAAGTAACACGAACGCCGATTCCGTTTGCAATATCACGGTTTTTTAATTCTCCGTAATGCATAGCATATATCTCCTAAAGCCTTACAGACGACAGTCCAAAATATGCCGAAATTACGCCGTTTAAGGCGGGTTCGGACTTATTGTATTCGCCTAAAGGTGCATAACTCTTTCTTTGATTTCCTGGGTCCTGCCCTGATTCCAATATTGTGTGCCGATGTAACCGCAGGTTCTGCGAGCAACATTCATGGTGTCCTGATTTGTGTTTCCACAGTTGGGGCATTCCCAGATGAGCTTTCCGTCATTATCCTCTGCAATTTGAATTTCTCCGTCATATCCGCATATCTGGCAGTAGTCACTCTTGGTGTTAAGCTCAGCATACATAATATGCTCATAGATGAATTTCATAACAGAGAGAACAGCATCGAGGTTATCCTGCATATTGGGAACCTCAACATAGCTGATAGCGCCGCCGGGAGAGAGTGCCTGGAATTTAGCTTCAAGTGCAAGCTTGTCAAATGCGTCAATTTCCTCGGTTACATGAACATGATAGCTGTTGGTAATGTAACCCTTATCGGTTACGCCCTTTACTATGCCGAAGCGACGCTGAAGGCACTTTGCAAACTTGTAGGTTGTTGACTCAAGCGGGGTGCCGTAGGGTGAATAGTCGATATTTTCTTCCGCCTTCCACTTTGAGGTATACTCATTGAGCTTTTTCATAATCTCAAGACCGAGTGCCTCACCCTCAGGCTCGGTCAGCTTTTTGCCGATTAAGCTGTAAACACATTCCCAAAGACCTGCGTAACCGAGTGAGATGGTGGAATATCCGCCGTGTAGATACTTGTCAATAGTTTCACCCTTTTTAAGTCTGAGAAGAGCACCGTATTGCCAGAGTATGGGAGCTGCATCAGAGGTAGTACCGCTGAGTCTTTCGTGTCTGCACTGAAGTGCTCTGTGGCAAAGCTCCATACGCTCGTCAAAAATCTTGCAGAATTTATCCATATCCTTGCCTGCCGACAAGCCGATATCAACAAGGTTTACAGTAACAACACCCTGATTAAATCTGCCGTAATATTTGGGATTTCCGTCCTCGTCAACATACGGAGTAAGGAAGCTTCTGCAGCCCATACAGGTGTAGCAGTTGCCGTTGCCGTTTTTGTCAATCTTACTCTCGAGCATTATCTTTTCGGAAATATAATCGGGAACCATTCTCTTTGCGGTACACTTTGCCGCAAGCTTTGTCAGGTAATAGTATGGTGTACCTTCGGTGATATTATCCTTTTCAAGAACATAAACAAGCTTGGGGAATGCAGGTGTAACCCATACACCCTTCTCATTCTTTACGCCCTGATAGCGCTGCTCCAAAACCTCTTCTATAATCATAGCGAGGTCTTTCTTCTCCTGCTCATTCTTTGCCTCGTTTAAGTACATAAATACTGTGACAAAAGGAGCCTGTCCGTTTGTAGTAAGAAGAGTTACAACCTGATATTGAATTGTCTGAACACCCTTGCTTACCTCGGCACGGAGACGCTTTTCAACAACCTTGCTCAAGTCCGCGTCTGAGAGCTTAACGCCAATATCCGAGTATTCCTTTTCCACATCACGGGTAATCTTTTCGCGGCTGACCTGAACAAAAGGAGCCAGGTGTGCAAGCGAAATCGACTGACCGCCGTACTGATTGGACGCAACCTGTGCTATAATCTGTGTTGCAATGTTGCAGGCGGTAGAAAAACTGTGAGGTCTCTCTATAAGTGTGCCTGTGATAACAGTACCGTTTTGCAGCATATCCTCTAAGTTTATAAGGTCGCAGTTGTGCATATGCTGAGCATAGTAGTCGGTATCGTGGAAGTGAATAATACCGTCGTTGTGTGCGTCAACAATTTCCTGCGGAAGTAATATACGGTTGGTTATGTCGCGGGATACCTCGCCTGCCATATAGTCTCTCTGAGTCGAATTGACAACGGGGTTCTTGTTGGAATTTTCCTGCTTTGCTTCCTCATTGTTACATTCGATAAGACTTAGAATTTTATCGTCGGTAGTATTTGACTGACGGACAAGTGAACGGGTATAGCGATATGTAATATACGCCTTTGCAACTTCAAATGCGCCGTGAGCCATAATCTGATGCTCAACCATATCCTGTACTTCCTCAACGCTGGGCGAACGGCCAAGCGATTCGCATGCAAGAACAACACGCTCTGCAATGCGTTCAATCTGGAGCGGAGTCATACGCCCCCCTTCGCTTACAGCTTCATTTGCCTTTGTTATGGCAATAATGATTTTGTCAATATCAAATGTCATCTCAGATCCGTTTCTTTTGATAATCTTCATAACAATAAACCTCTTAAATCTAATAAATCCACTCAAAACACAATATCTTGTGTCCCGAGCAGTATCTAATATAGCATATGTAGAATATATTGTCAAGCACAAATTTTAATTTGTAACAAAAAAATTACACAAAAATTCCCGTCAGCAATATGATGACGGGAAAAGCCTGAGTTTAAAGAAGTTTTAGCCACTTGGAAAAAATTGTGTGAAGATTGTCTGCAAGCTTTTTTCCAAAGCCTGAGACTATGGACGGTGATTGTGCATCGGAGCGGATTATGAGCGGAGCTTCTGCTCCTGCGATTGCGTCGGCAGACAGCTTGATGTTTCCGCTTGGCAGAAACGAAATTTTTCCGACACACTCACCCTGCTCAATCGGAGCAGAGAGATGAGGGAAAAGCTGTATCTCGGGTATGAGCGTTTCTCCCTCTGAGAGTGGAAAGAATATTTCGCGGCTCGCATATACGGGTATCGGTACATTGTAGGAGCCGTCTATCTCTGCTGTACAAAGAGGAGTTTCGGTGTCGGTCAGTTGAACCATATTGTAATTCTCAAATCCGAAGTCAAGCATTGCAGAGTGGTCATTCCAATCACTCGGTGCGTTTAAGGTGACGCAGACAAGTGTCATGCCGTCTCTTTCGGCACAGCTTACCAAGCATCTTCCTGCCGCCTTGGTAAAGCCTGTTTTTACTCCGATGCACCCGTCATACATACGCAGAAGGCGATTGTGGTTTGTAAGTGTTCTCGGGTATGCTTTGCCCTCACCTGATATGCTGTAGCTTTTTGTTTTTACTATCTCGGCAAAGTCGGGATTTTTTATTGCATACTCTGTCATTTTTGCCATATCGTGTGCACTTGAATAATGACTTTCATCGGGCAGACCATTTGGGTTTGCAAACCTTGTGTTTGTAAGCCCGAGCTCTGTTGCCTTTTCATTCATCAGTGCAACAAAATCGGATACAGAGCCGCCTATATGCTCTGCGATTGCAACCGCCGCATCGTTGCCCGATGACAGCATAAGTCCGTACAAAAGCTCACGCAGAGTCATTTTTTCGCCTTGCTCCAGATACATGCTCGAGCCTTCAACTCCTGCCGCAGAGGCGGAAATTTCAATTACCTCGTCAAGTCTGTCGCCTGCCGCCTCTGTGGCAACCAAAGCCGTCATAATCTTGGTTGTGCTTGCCATTGGAAGCTGTACATCTGAATTTTTGGAAAAAAGAACCCGCCCCGAGGAGATCTCTGTCACAATCGCCGCCTGAGCAGAGACGGAGGGCTGTGCATATACAGGCATGTATGACACAATTCCGAGTATAATCAAAAGTAACACCACATGGGTTATAAAATGTTTTCTCAAAATAACCCTCCTTGAGGTTAAATATTCTCTCCCTCAGAAGCTTCCGAAGGAGAGTAATTAAACATTTCTCATGATAATCTTCCTTATAATATCTACGGGGAAAATCGTCAGGGCGGGCAAAATGACAACCATCCATTCAGACGCGGTAAGCGGTGCGGTGCGGAGCATATTTCCGCCAAGATATGTCATTGCCGCCTGAACCGCCGCAACGCCTGCCATTACAATCAAAAACTGTTTGTTAAGAGACAGTTTTTCAAGCAGGTCTATTCCGTCACATCTTGCGTTGAACGCATTGAATATACTTATATATATGAAGAAACAGAAATATCCCGTATAGAAGAATATGTCTCCTGATGCAGGTCTGAACGCGTCCCTTATCACGGGTGATATAAAAAAGAGAAGGCTGAGTGCACATATGTAAAGTCCGTCAACTATGATTGCACTCCACATCTTTTTGTCGATTATATGTTCGTCACGCTTGCGCGGCTTTTCCCTCATATAGCTTTTAAGGGCAGGCTCGCCACCGAATGCGATTGCCGCAAGGCTGTCAATTATCAGATTTGTCCATATCATCTGGGATATGTCAAGCGGCTTTTCAATCCCCACAATGGGACCGAGCATCGAGACGGTCACCGCCGCAACATTTATTGTAAGCTGAAATTTTATAAATTTTTTTATGCTGTTGTATATGGTTCTTCCGTAGAGAACCGCATTTCTGACCGAGCGGAAGTTATCATCCATAATTACAATATCAGCCGCTCTTGATGCGGCTTCTGTTCCGCCGCCCATGGCAAAACCGACATCGGCAGCTTTGAGAGCAGGTGCATCGTTTACTCCGTCGCCTGTCATGCCGACAACAAGGTTCATGCTCTGAGCAATCCGCACAAGCCTGCTCTTGTCAGTCGGAAGAGCTCTTGCAACAACACGGAGAGTCGGCAGAATTGCTCTTATATCATCATCTGACATAAGAGATAACTGTGCCGAGGTTATAACCGTGTTGCCATCTTTCATAAGACCTGCCGATTTGGCTATTGCGGCCGCCGTCTCTGCACGGTCGCCCGTAATCATAACAACCTGTATTCCGGCTTCAGTGACATCTGCGATTGCCGACCTTGCCTCGGGGCGGACGCTGTCGCGGATTGCGGCTATGCCCACAAGGGTAAGCTCATCGGGAAGAGATTTTCCGTCACAGGCGCCGTCTGCCGCCGCGATTGCAATAAGCCGCATTGCATCATTTGCTGCCGCTTTCATTGCGGAATTTAAGCTGTCCGAAATATCAATTCGTTTGCCGTCGGCTGTATAGCATTTTCTACACTTTTGCAGAATAATTTCAGGGGCACCCTTTACCAAAGTTTGGTGTTTTTTGCCCTTTATCGTCACCATCGAATACTTTTTTTCGGAGGAAAAGGGCACGGTCATCATTGTTTGAACACCGCCTAATTCAGAGTTGCTTCTGCCTATAAATTCAAGGAGTGCCTTTTCGGTAGCATTTCCGCCTATTATATTATTTTCCGAGTACCTTGCCGACGAGCCTGCAACAACTGCGCAGCGTAAAAGCTCCCCGAGCGTATCGCCAAGCTTTGAGAAGCTTGTGTATTCGTTGCCTTTGCCGTCGGTAAAGTATATTACCTTTGGTTTGCCTGCGGTTATAGTGCCCGTCTTGTCGGTAAAGAGTATATTTACACCGCCCGAGGTTTCAATACCTATAAGCCGCCTTACCAGAACATTGTCGCGGAGCATTTTTTTCATATTAAGAGAGCACACAATCGCAATCATAAGCGGAAGTCCGTCGGGTACTGCTACAACGATTACGATTATTCCGACAATGATTGAGTTGACAAGGTCTGATATAACCTGAGCCGTATCCGAGAAATACCCCGAGATAAGAACAGGATTAAAATGCTGGGCAAAAAAGGCGTTGTTTACAAAGGATAAAATAATGATAATAACCGCGCTTATACACCCAAAACGACTGATGCTTTTTGCAAGCTGATTAAGCTTTACAGTAAGAGGACTCTCTCTTGGCGGGACTTGTGTTTCATGCGTCAGCTTTCCGTAAACAGTGTTGTCGCCAACCGTGTCCACAAGCATTACCGCCTCGCCCGAGCAGACTATGCTGCCGCGGAAGAGGTTGCTGCTGTTCCAGAAATCATTAAGCTCCGATTTTGGAGCAAGGCTGCTGCCTGCTATCTTTTCCGCCTCGCGGCTCTCACCGCTGAGCGGAGATTGGTCAACTGAAATTTTGCCGTCAAAAATTCTGCCGTCGGCAGGAATTAAGTCACCCGACTGAAGCAAAACATAATCACCAACCACAATATCCGAAATTAAAAGCTCACACAGCTTTCCGTCTCTCCATACCTTGCACTTGGTTTGAGAGGCGGTTTCCTGAAGATTACGGAAGGTATTTTCGTTGCCGTATTCCGATATCGCAGATACAAGTGTAGATATAATAACTGATAATAAAATTCCTGCACATTCATGCCAGTCAACTTTTCCGATAAAGGTAAACATTACATTTATGCCAAGTGCAATGAGCAGAACAATAATGATAGGGTCATCGTAGTTCTCCCAATAGACCTGCATAAAGGTTCGCTTTGCCTTTGCGGTAAGACGGTTAGTGCCGTGCTCCTTTGCCGAGGCTGATGCTTCCTTATCCGTCAAGCCGTGTATGTTCTTCATTTTCAACATCCTCTCTTGTATAATCCGCTTTTTAATCATATGCAAAGAGGAGAGGGTTTATGAAAAAAGTCAACTTTAATACAAAGCCTTATGCGGAAGTTTTACAACAAAACAAAATTGTAGGGGGCTGTTGCGTTAACAGCCCCCTTATCGTAGTTGTTATCTTGAAAGATAATTATAAATCATAATCGCAGCATCTGCTCGGGTCAACGGGTTTTCTGCATTGAAGCAGCCGTTTTCGTCGCCGTTTACAATTCCCATTCCCTTTGCAATCGAGATATATCCGATTGCCTCGGCGGGAATTTTATCCGCATCGGCAAAGCCGCATTTGAATATATCCGAAAGTTCAGCAACCTCGCGGTAGCCTGCTGCTCTTACTATATAAACAGCACCGTCTTTGCGGAGTGCCGCCGCAGATGCATCGAATTCATCTGACGGAAGAAGCATATTGAGATTTCGCATCCGTGCTTCGGCGGTTGTTGTCTCATACGGATAATATCTGTATGTGAGCCTTGATACAAGGTAGCCAAGCTCGCCCTTTGTTATTACATCGTCGGGGCGGTAGGTCGGGTTTTCTTCGTCAATCTCAATTACTTCTGCATCTATCAAAGCGAAAATCTGCCTTTCTGCATAATGCCCTGAGATATCATTTGCAAAAACTTTTTCCTTTTCTTCGTACATATTTATGTACTCGCCTGTTTTTGCATCAAGAGTATAGCTTCCCATATCTGCTGCGGTGTAGCACAGCTCAACTTTTTTCTTGGGACTTTCGCCGTCTTTTGGCGGCTCGTAATCATAAATATAACTCAGCTCAAAGCCGATATTTTCTCTGAACTTTTGTTCTGCGGTCCCGATATCCATAACCCCGTCGGGGCTTTCAAAAGTAATCTCATCATTCCATGTTTTGTGGAAACTTGACACATATCCGCTGTATTTATCTACCGAGACAGTTAAACTGTTTGAACGGTACGGAATATCATTTTCGTATCTTACAAGATTGAAATAGTATTCATCGCCGTCATTTTCTTCAAGCTTAACCTTTTTTGACTCAGCAGGTGAATATTCCGTTATAAAAGCCTCTGCGGATTTAAGTGCTGTATCTGCACTCACATTCGGTTCTTCGGAATATTTACTGTAATCATATGCGTAATATCTGATAAGCTCTCCGTTTTCTGCGTCCAGAACAACGGTGCCGTTGTATCTGTTCTCAGTATCAGCATTAAACATAAATCTGAGATACGCAACATAACTTTGTTTCTCGTCTTCGCTGTTTTTGGGGGAATACCCGTAGTTTCTCTCGTATCTGATGCTGTTGAATTCTGCCTTGTCAAGACCTGTGTTTTTCAGTGCTTTTGCAATTCCGACAAGCTCAGCCTCGCTGAGAAGTCCGTCGATCTCTTCAAGGTTTGCAAGCTCGCTCTCTGTCAGACGGTTTGCAGATGAACTGCCGCTTGCGGTATCTGCCGCAGCATCTTCTGTTACAGCTTCGTTTTTCGAGAGGTAATCATATTCATCGCCTATCTCGCCGCCCTCTCGTGCGTTTATGCGTACATAGGGATTTTTAGGTTCATATACAAGCTTTGCCACAGCATCGGTTCCCTCATAAATAAGCTCAAGAGGACTCAGCGTAAAATATTCATCTCCTGCCGATACCTCGTCAATCGCCTCTGTGGGGTCCGGAATATTTTCCTCGTATGCCCAGTCAGATGACATTCCGCAAATCTCGCCTGTACGGTTGTTTACGGTTACCGAAGCATAGTTGCCAAGAAAGCCAATCCCGTTTTCAATGCGGTTAAATCTTATATATGCTCTGTCGCTGTATATGCTGTTGTGACCCGAAATATCTGCGTTTTCGGCGTCAAGAGACGATATCCACCCGGGGTTTACCTTGCCGAGCCAATCCAAAGCTTTTGTTTTAAGCTCCTCTGCGGTGTATTCTGCAAATCCGATGTTATTGTCCGATTCGTCTGTGCCTGAGAAATAGTAATCACAGATATCAGCGTTTTGATTAACGGTTATACTTATATGAGAATTGTAATTCTCATCATTCCACGAAAGGCTGTAATATGTACCCTCGTCTGTTGTATAGATATTGCTGTCAAATTCGCAAAGTGAAGCAGGAATTTCAATTTTGCTTTTTGCACTGAGGATTGCGTTCTCAAGACCGTCGCTTGTCTGAGCGGATACGCAGATGCCTAAACTGCTGACTATAAGTTGTGCCGAGAGTGCAAAAGCACCGATTTTTTTAAATATACTTTTCATTGGACTCACCTCGTTACAATTTCTGCGGCGCGGCGAAAATATCTCGCCGCACCGCAGGGCAGAAATATAATTTTAAGGAGTCTGCCGTTTGGTTAATTAGACTGCGCATATAGCTAACATGTTCCATATTTTCCAAAAAAAATTTATAATCTATTGATTTTTTTGTAAAAAGTTATTAAAATATAAATATACAACAGGTAAAAATGTAGGGGAGGGTCTCTGTGCCCTCCCGAGAATGCTATATTAGGTATATAAAAAGGAGTAACAAATATGAGCGAACTGGTTTATTCAAAAAACGAAGAATATCATTTAAAGTTAAAGCAGGGCGATGTCGGCAGATATGTGATACTTCCGGGCGACCCGGGGAGGTGCAGTGAAATTGCAAAGCATTTTGAGGGGGCACAGCATATTGCGACAAACCGTGAGTATACCACATATACAGGAAAGCTCTGTGGCGAGACGGTGAGCGTTGTGTCTACGGGCATAGGCGGTCCGTCTGCGGCGATTGCAATGGAGGAGCTTGTTCACCTCGGTGCTGATACCTTTATCAGAATAGGTACATCGGGCGGCATGTGCGAGAATGTTCTCGGCGGTGATTTGGTGGTTGCAACAGCGGCAGTTCGTCAGGAGGGCACAAGCCGTGAATATGCACCGATAGAATTTCCTGCGGCGGCTGATTTTGCTGTCACAAACGCCTTGTATTCAGCGGCAAAAACCGGCGGTTTCCGTGTTCATACAGGAGTGGTTCAGAGTAAGGATTCGTTTTACGGAGAGCACAGCCCCGAGACAATGCCAACCGAGAAAAAGCTGTTATACAACTGGGACGCGTGGATAAGATGCGGAGTTTTGACAAGCGAGATGGAGGCGGCGGCTCTGTTTACAGTTGGTGCGGTAAGACGCGTGAGAGTGGGAGCGGTTCTTTTGGTAATGGGAAACGAGACAAGGCGTGCCCTTGGGTATGAGGATAATATAGTCCACGATACCTCGGCGGCGATAAAAACGGCGGTTGAGGCAATAAAACTGCTGATTGAGGGCGACAGAAAAACGGTGTAAAATTTCTTAAAATAAAAGCAAAAAAAGGGATTGCAAAATTTTTGTAATATGGTATAATTATAACATATATCCTAATAATGGGGGTATATGTTATTTTTTCGAAAATTACGAATTGTGAGACAAGGAGGGACGGCGTATTATGGTAAGGTTACAGAAGTTTCTTGCCGATTGCGGCATAGCATCGCGAAGAGGTGCGGAGAACCTGATAAAAGAAGGCAGAGTTTTTGTCAACGGTGAGAAAATCCGTGAGATGGGCGTTCAGGTTGACCCCGACAAGGATGTTGTCGAGTTTGACGGCAAACGCGTCCGCCCTGCAAGTAAAATGATATACATTATGCTCAACAAGCCTGTGGGATTTGTAACGACGGTATCTGACGATAAGGGCAGAGATACGGTTATGAGTCTTGTCTCGGAAATTCCTGCAAGAATATATCCCGTCGGCAGGCTCGATTATGACACAGAGGGTTTGCTGCTTTTGACAAATGACGGGGATTTGACCTATAAGATTACACACCCGAAGAATAATATAGAAAAGACTTATGTTGCAGAGGTTACGGGCAATATCGGCATGGATACTCTGACGAGGCTCAGGAGCGGCGTTGTGATTGACGGTGTTCGGACAAGTCCTGCAAAGGTTGAGGTTGTCGGAGCAACAAGACTCGGCACCAAGCTTGAGATAACAATTCATGAGGGCAGAAACCGTCAGGTCAGAAAAATGTTCGAGGCGGTAGGCTGTATAGTCAAACGCTTAAAGCGTACCGAGGAGGCAGGCTTAAAGCTTGGGCATCTTCCGCTTGGCAAGTGGCGCAGATTGTCAGAGGCAGAGGTTAATATGCTCAAGAAGATAGGCACAGGCAAAAAATCGTCCGCGGAGACAAGCCGCAGACTTTACAAAAAGCGTAAATAATTAACCATATATATTAAGGAGGAAACTTTTCAATGGGTAAGTTAAACGATTTACAGCAAAAGCGTTATGCCACATTGCAAGGCGGCGGTGCTGAAAAGATAAAGAAGCAGCACGATGCAGGCAAAAAGACCGCAAGAGAAAGACTTGCTCTTCTTTTTGACGAAGGCAGCTTTGTAGAGCTTGATGCATTTGTTACACACAGATGCAAGGAGTTTAATATGGCAGACAATGACGCACCCTGCGAGGGCGTAATTACAGGCTACGGCACGGTTGACGGAAGACTTGTATACGCATACTCTCAGGATTACACCGTTATCGGCGGTTCAATCGGCGAGATGCACGCCGCAAAAATTTGCAAGGTTATGGATATGGCACTTAAGATGGGTGCTCCCGTAATTGCTATGTGTGATTCAGGCGGTGCAAGAATTCAGGAGGGTGTTGACGCACTCAAGGGTTTTGGCGATATATTCTATCGTACCGCAAAGCTTTCAGGCGTTGTTCCACAGATTTCACTTGTTCTCGGTCCGTGTGCAGGCGGAGCGGTATTCTCACCCGCTATGACAGACTTTATCGTTATGGCTGACAAGACAAGCCAGATGTTCCTTACAGGTCCGTCGGTTATTCTGGGCGCAACAGGTGAGGAAATCAGCTTTGAGGAGCTTGGCGGAGCTGAGGCTCATGCACAGAAGAGCGGTGTTGCAGGACTTCATTTTGCAACAGAGGAGGAGTGTGTCGCTCAGGTTAAGACACTTTTGTCATACCTTCCGTCAAACAATCTGGAGTCTGCACCCATGTATGACTGTACAGATAATATAAACAGAATTTCAGAGGGTCTAAACAGCATTATTCCTGATGATGCAAAGGCTCCGTATAATATGAAGAGCATTATTGCAGAGGTTGCGGATAACGGTGAACTGTTTGAGGTGTTCCCCGAATATGCACAGAACCTTATAACAGGCTTTATAAGAATGAATGGCTCGACCGTTGGTGTTGTTGCAAACTGCCCCGATGTTATGGCAGGTGCACTTGACGGTGACGCGTCCGAAAAGGGTGCAAGATTTGTCCGCTTCTGTGACAGCTTTAATATCCCGATTGTTACATTTACCGATGTTCCCGGTTACCTCCCCGGTGCAGAGCAGGAGCATAACGGAATTATCCGCCGTGGTGCAAAGCTGTTTTACGCATTTTGTGAGGCTACCGTTCCCAAGGTAAATGTTATAGTAAGAAAGGCTTACGGTGGTGCATATATCGCTATGAACAGCAAGCACATTGGTGCAGATATGGTATTTGCATGGCCGACAGCTGAGATTGCTGTTATGGGTTGTGACGGTGCGGCAAACATTATGTTTAAAAATGAAATTGCAGCGTCAAGCGACCCGATGACAACCCGTGCCGAAAAGATTGCAGAATATACAGAGAAATATGCAAATCCCTATGTTGCGGCAGCCCGTGGCTATGTAGACGATGTAATCGAGCCTGATTCAACCAGACCGCGAATTATTAGTGCACTTGAGATGCTGATGAGCAAGAGGGAAACAGGACCTGCCAAGAAGCACGGCAATATTCCGCTTTAAAGGGAGGTAATTATATGACATTATCAGAAGCTTTATCGGAAGGCTTGATGGTTACCGCAACGGGACTTATTATCGTATTTGCGGTTCTTATTATCCTTATGATTACCATGATGATAATGAAAAAGGTTTTCTATAAGGAAGATAAGCCGAAGACGGAGGAAGCTCCTAAGACCCCCGAGGTTCAGGCTGCTCCCCCTGCACCTGTGCAGACTGCGCCGGCAGATGACGGACAGCTTATTGCGGTTCTCGCGGCGGCAGTTGCGGCAAGCCTTAACACATCGACCTATAATCTTAAAATCCGTTCTTTCCGTCGCATTGGCAACAATGCTCCCGACTGGAACAAGGCAGGACTTAGAGATACAATAGATTCGAGGTTTTAATACAATGCGCAATTAATTGCAGGGAACGGCAAGCGTGCCGTTCCGCACATGATGTAAATCAACGAAAGGAAGATTATTATGAGAAAATTTATTATTAATGTAAACGGAAGCTCATACGAAGTAGAGGTTGAAGAAGTAGGCGGTGCACCAAGCACAGCTCCCGTAGCTGCTGCACCGGTTGCCGCACCTGCTCCTGCACCTGCGGCTGCTCCTGCTCCTGCACCGAGTACCGCACCTGCACCTGCTCCCGCGGCTGCACCTCCTGCAGGTGCAACAAATGTAGCTGCACCCATGCCCGGAAACATCGTTTCGGTTAAGGTATCGGTAGGCCAGAGCGTAAATGCAGGCGATGTTCTCTGTGTGCTTGAGGCTATGAAGATGGAGAACGAAATTATGGCTCCGTCTGCAGGTAAGGTTGTTGCAGTAAGTGTATCTGCAGGACAGACGGTTAACACAGGCGATGTACTTGTTTCACTTGGTTAATTTGATGAGAGTTTAGAGTGAAAGGGTGATTTTGTGTTTGATAGTATTATGGGCTTTATAAACAGCACGGGTGTTGCGGCACTGGTTGACAGCGCAAAGCAGGCACTTAACGCAGGTGCGAGTGGCTTTGATGCCATTGTTGCAGTAATCGGCACACCGCTTATGATTGTTATTGCATGCGTGCTGCTTTATCTGGCTATTGTAAAGAAGTTTGAGCCGTTGCTGCTTTTGCCGATTGCTTTCGGTATGCTGCTTTCCAATCTGCCTATGTTTGCAAATTCGGGTGCGATAATGATGCACCCCGAATATTTCACGGACTCGCAGTATTTGATTGACGGCAAAAATCTGGATATGAATTTGATATTTACCAAGGGCGGTCTTTTGGATTTGCTGTATCTCGGGGTTAAGCTTGGAATTTATCCGCCACTTATCTTCTTAGGTATCGGCTGTATGACCGACTTCGGTCCGCTGATAGCAAATCCCAAGAGTATATTGCTTGGTGCAGCGGCACAGCTTGGTGTATTTATTACATTCCTCGGTGCGCTGGTTTTAGGAGCTTGCGTGCCCGGAATTAACTTTGGTGTTGAGGAAGCGTCATCTATCGGTATTATCGGAGGTGCTGACGGTCCTACCGCTATTTATGTTACAAAAACTCTCGCACCGGCACTTCTGCCTGCGATTGCGATTGCGGCATATTCGTATATGGCGCTCATTCCTGTTATTCAGCCGCCCATTATGAAGGCGCTGACAACCAAGGAAGAACGCTCAATCGTGATGGAACAGCTCAGACCCGTAAGCAAAACAGAGAAGATGATTTTCCCGATTGTGGTTACAATCGTTGTTGCACTTATCGTGCCCGACGCTGTATCTCTTGTAGGTATGCTGATGCTCGGTAACCTGCTTAAGGAGAGCGGTGTTGCTGACAGACTTTCCAAGGTTGCACAGAACGGTCTTATGAATGTTATTACAATATTCCTGGGACTTACCGTTGGCGCAACGGCTAAGGCAAGTACATTCCTGACAGCAGAGACATTGGGTATAGTTGTTCTCGGTCTTGTTGCGTTCTGCTTCTCTACCGCAGGCGGTCTTATCCTCGGTAAGATAATGTGCAAGCTGACCGGCGGAAAGATAAATCCGCTTATCGGCTCTGCCGGTGTTTCGGCAGTTCCTATGGCGGCGCGTGTTTCTCAGGTAGTGGGACAGAAGGAAAATCCTGCAAACTTCCTGCTGATGCACGCTATGGGTTCGAATGTTGCAGGTGTTATCGGTTCTGCGGTTGCCGCAGGTGTTTTCCTTGCAATATTCGCAAACTAAAAAGATAAAACGAAAAAGGAGAAAATAAAAATGGGTAAAGTCGGAATTACAGAAACCGTGTGCCGTGACGCACACCAGTCGCTCATTGCGACAAGAATGACTACCGATGAAATTCTTCCTGCTCTTCCGCTTTTGGATAAGGCAGGATATCATGCCCTTGAGGTATGGGGCGGTGCAACCTTTGATGCTTGTCTGCGTTTCCTCAACGAAGACCCGTGGGAGAGACTCCGCAAAATCAGAGCAGCGGCTCCCAACTCAAAGCTGCAGATGCTTTTCAGAGGCCAGAATATCCTCGGTTACCGTCATTATGCGGATGATATTGTTGAATATTTTGTTCAAAAGTCAATCGCAAACGGTATTGATATAATAAGAATTTTTGATGCTCTCAACGATGTCCGCAATTTGCAGACAGCGATTAACGCAACCAAGAAGGAGGGCGGTCATGTTCAGGCGGCTATCTCCTATACAATAAGTCCCGTACACAACAACGACTTCTTTGTTAAGCTTGCAAAGGAGTACGAAAGCTGCGGTGCAGACTCTATCTGTATCAAGGATATGGCAGGTCTTTTGACACCGTATGACGCATATGACCTCGTAACTGCACTTAAATCCGCAGTTAAAATTCCGCTTGAGTTGCACACTCACTATACAAGCGGTGTTGCTTCAATGACATATTTGAAGGCAATCGAGGCAGGTATTGATGTTGTTGACTGTGCACTCTCGCCGATGGCACTGGGAACATCTCAGCCCCCGACAGAGCCGCTCGTTGCAACACTTGAGGGAACAGAATACGATACAGGCATGAAGCTTGATGTTCTGTCCGAGATTGCGGAATACTTCAAGCCCCTGCGCGAGAAGTACCTTGCAAGCGGTCTTATGGATACCAAGATTTTGGGTGTTGATATCAATACACTCAAATATCAGGTTCCGGGCGGAATGCTTTCAAACCTTGTGTCCCAGCTCAAGCAGCAGGGCAAGGAGGATAAGCTTGACGAGGTTCTGCGTGAGGTTCCCGAGGTAAGACGCGATTTAGGTTACCTTCCGCTTGTTACTCCCACAAGTCAGATTGTAGGTACACAGGCTGTGCTTAATGTCCTGATGGGCGAGCGTTACAAGATGGTTACCAAGGAGACAAAGGGAATTTGTAAGGGCGAGTACGGCCGCACTCCTGTTCCGATTGATGAAGAGTTCAGAAAGAAGATTATCGGTAACGAAAAGGCTATAACCTGCCGTCCTGCCGACCTTATGGAGCCTGAGTTTGAAAAGCTTAAGGCGGAGGCGGCAGAATGGATTGAACAGCCCGAGGATGTATTGTCCTATGCTCTGTTCGGTCAGGTTGCCGTTAAGTTCTTTGAACAAAGACGCGCTGCAAAGTACAAGGTTGACAAGGATATGGTCAACATGGAAGAGCAGACACATTATATTTAATGTAAAAGAGGCTCCACAAGGAGCCTCTTTTAATATTTTATTTATCTTTGAACTCTGCCTGAGCCGTCGCCGCCGGCTAAGTTTTCTACATCGCTTCTTGAAACGAGGTTAAAGTCACCGGGGATGGTGTGCTTGAGAGCTGATGCCGCAACACCGAACTCAAGTGCGTCTTTAAAGTTCTTGCCGTCAAGGAAACCGCAGATTGTACCGCCTGCAAAGCTGTCGCCGCCGCCTACGCGGTCAACAATCGGGTGAACTCTGTACTCTCTTGAATGATAGAATTCTTTTGTATCTCTTGAATAGATGCAAGCTGACCAGCCGTTATCCGATGCACTGTGGCTAACTCTAAGTGATGAAATTACATACTCAAAGTTGAATTTCTCTACCATCTGTTCAAAAATGCTCTTGTAGCCTGCAAGCTCAAGCTCGCCGCTTGTTACATCTGTGTTGCCGGGCTTAAAGCCGAGAACCTTTTCTGCATCTTCTTCGTTGCCGATACAAACATCAACATACTGCATGAGGTTTGTCATTATTCTCTGAGCCTTTTCGCTTGACCAGAGCTTTTTACGGAAGTTTAAGTCAACAGAAACCTTTACACCGTGAGCCTTTGCTGCTTTAAGAGCAACCTCTGTAAGCTCCGCTGCTGCATCTGATACAGCAGGTGTAATTCCTGTAAAGTGGAACCAGTCTGCCCCCTCGAAGATTGCATCAAAGTCAAAATCATCAGCAGTTGCTGTTGAGATTGAGGAATGTGCTCTGTCGTATACTACATTTGAAGCGCGCATTGAAGCACCTGTCTCAAGGAAGTATATACCGAGTCTCTCGCCGCCCTTTGCGATGAACTTTGTGTCAACATTGTGCTTGCGGAGAGCCGCAACAGCACACTCGCCAATCGGGTTCTCGGGAACCTTGGTTACAAATGATGCGTCATGACCGTAGTTTGCAAGTGATACAGCCACATTAGCCTCACCGCCGCCGTAGCATACATCAAATTCGTCTGCCTGAATAAATTTTTCATTGTTAGGGGTCGAGAGTCTGAGCATAATCTCGCCCATGGTAACTATCTTTGCCATTTTGAATTTCTCCTTTTTTGTTAATTCTCTTTACGCTCTTGCTTCTTTTATCTTTGCGATAAATTCTTTTGCGGTCTCGGTTATCTTGGCGAAGTCGCCTGTTTTAGCGCCTGCTGTCAGAGATGAACCTGCACCTACTGCAACTGCACCTGCTTTAATCCACTTGTCAACATTAGAAACATCAACACCGCCGGTCGGCATAAGCTTTGCCTGGGGCAGAGGACCCTTTATATCCTTGATAATAGTAGGGCCGAAGAGGTCAGCAGGGAAAATCTTTATAATATCCGCACCTGCCTCCATAGCAGTCAGAACCTCGGTAATTGTCATACAACCGGGCATGTAGGGAACACGATAGTGGTTACAAAGCTTTGCAGTTTCTAAGTTAAAGCCGGGGCTTACTATGTAATTTGCACCTGAGAGGATAGCAACTCTTGCGGTTTCGGAATCAAGTACAGTTCCTGCGCCGAGGAGCATCTCACCGCCTGTATATTTAGACGCAAGAGACTCTATTACCTTGTGTGCACCGGGAACGGTGAAGGTAAGCTCGATAGAGGGACAGCCGCCCTCGAGGCACGCATCACTGATTTTAATTGCTTCTTCTGCGTTTGAAGCTCTTACAACAGCAACAAGACCTGCGTCGGTCATTTTTTGTAATACTTTTTCCTTTTCCATATCATTACATCTCCCTTTCATATGTTTTTATATTAATAATCACTATAAGTTTATTTCTTTTGTGATGGGGTGTCAAGCAAGAAAAGCTTGTATTAAAAAACGGTTTTTTTTGTACTTGTTTGATTTTGTTGAGTTATTTTGGTTATAGTTTGTTTATTTTTTGCAAAATTTAGCATAATTTTGTGTTAATATGACAAAAATATACTAAAAGTTTTTTTATTAAAAGAATGGTTTGTGACAAATTACAAAAAGTAGGTTGTTTGTTAAAAAATTCTTGAATTTTGTTCCTTATTATTATATAATAATAAACTAGTTGGGTATTTAAGGAAGGAATTTTAGGAATATTCAATGCATGATTGTGATTATAAAGAGCCGAATGGCAATACAGGAGGTATTATTATGGGAGAGATTAAGAGAATTGGTGTTATGACGGGCGGCGGTGACTGTCCCGGACTTAACGCGGTAATACGCGCCGTTACAAAGACCGCTATTATGAAGTACGGTCTTGAGGTTGTAGGTATTAAGCATGGTTACAGAGGCTTGTTCCTCGGTGGGGACCAATTTGTTCCGCTTACACTCAATGATGTTTCGGGTACTATCTCAAAGGGTGGTACTATACTTTACAGTTCAAACAAGGATAATCTTTTTGATTATACATTTACTGACGAAAACGGTGTAGAGCACCACGGCGATTACTCTGATGTAGGTGTTAAGAACCTTCAGGACGCAGGAATTGATGCTCTTATTGTTATCGGCGGCGACGGAACGCTCACAAGCGGCCGTGACTTTTCGAGAAAGGGTGTAAAGGTTATCGGTGTTCCCAAGACAATCGACAATGACCTTGCATCAACTGATACAACCTTTGGTTTTGACACAGCAGTTGCAGTTGCAACAGAGTCTATCGACAGGCTCAGAACAACTGCTGAGTCTCACAGCAGAATTATCGTTGTTGAGGCTATGGGTCGTTATGCAGGATTTATCGGAATTGCATCTGCTATCGCAGGCGGTTGTGATGCTGCACTTATCCCCGAAATTCCTTATGACATCAACAAGGTTGCAGACGCAATTAAGGCTAACCGAGAGAGAGGCAAGGATTTTGCACTTGTTGTTGTATCTGAGGGTGCAAAGCCCCTTGGCGGTGATGTTGTGGTTTCCAAGGTTGTTGAGAACAGTCCCGACCCCATCCGTCTCGGCGGTATCGGTAATGTTGTTGCAAACCAGCTTGAAGACCTTGTTGGTCTTGAGGCTCGTGCTACAATCCTCGGTCATGTTCAGAGAGGTGGTACACCTACTGCAAATGACAGAATTTTGTCTACCCGTTACGGTTCATATGCTGTTGAGCTTCTCATGCAGGGCAAGTTCGGCAATATGGTTGTGCTTGACGGTTCGGAGATGAGCTATGATTCGCTCGAGAATGTAATCGGTAAGAACAAGGCAGTAGAACAGGATAGCCATTGGATTAAGACTGCACGCTCAATCAACCTCTGTCTTGGTGACTAATTTATAAAATTTCAAAAAAAGGCTTGCAATTTTGGAATAAGTGTGTTATACTAAAGGACGCTTGTATTGCAAGCTGTACATTTTGTTAAAGATTGAGTTTATATAAAAGAGGTGAAACAAATGCAACAGGGAATTCATCCTGATTACAAGGAAACAACCATTAAGTGTGCCTGCGGTAATGTAATTGAAACAGGTTCTACTAAGGAGGATATCCGTATCGAAATTTGTTCCGCTTGTCATCCTTTCTATACAGGAAAGCAGAAGCTTGTTGATACAGGCGGTAGAGTTGACAAGTTCAGAAAGCGTTACGGCATGTCTGAGAAATAATTATTCTATGAACCAAAAGGCACAGTTATCTGTGCCTTTTATTCATATATTACAAGGGAGACAAAAATGATTAAAGGCGTAATATTTGATTTTAACGGAACATTGTTTTTCGATACCGAAAAACACATACTTGCGTGGAGGGATTATTCTAAGGAGATTCTCGGAAGACCTCTTACAAAAACAGAGTTTGACGGCATAATGGGTCAGACAAATGAGTTGATAATAAAATTTCTGCTCGGCAGAACACCAACCGAAGAAGAGGTAGCGGAGCTTGGCGGAAAAAAGGAGGAGCTTTACAGGGAGGCATGCTTTGCAGACCCCGAAAATCTGCATCTTGAAAACGGTGTGGCAGAACTTTTTGATAAACTTTGCCAAAAAGGTATCAAGCTTGCGATTGCGACCTCTTCTCCGCCCGATAATGTAGACTTTTATTTTGAACAGTTCGGGATTGACCGTTGGTTTGACAGAACAACGGTGGTATACGATGACGGAACAATAAACAGCAAGCCTGCGCCCGATATATACCTTAAGGCGGCGAATAGCATCGGTGTTGACCCGTCTGAATGTATAGTTTTTGAGGATGCGGTATCGGGAATAAGAGCCGCGCGCAACGCAGGAGTGAAAAAGATTATTGCTGTTGCATCATCAACACCTGCAGAGATTTTAGGAGCAGAGGAAAATGTTTTCCGTGTGATTTCTGACTATACAGAAATTACGGATATAGATGAAATATTATAAAAAACAGGGGGGATAGCCATGGATTTATTTGATAATAACATTATAAAAGCAGCCATTTTTGATTTAGACGGAACGCTTATTAATTCCATGGGTATCTGGAGGCGTTTGCTGCCTGAATTTCTGGAGGCGCGTGCCCTGAAAGCACCTGACAATATGCTCAGCCGTGTTGCGTTTATGACGCTGACGCAGTCATCACAGTATGTTGCGGACTCATTCCCGGAGCTCTCTATGACGGGGAAGCAGGTAAAGGAAGCGTGGATGGCGATTGTCTACGGTGAATATGCAGAGAAGATTGAGCTGAAATCAGGAGCGGCAGACTTTATTAAAAAGCTTAAACAAAATAATGTGAAGATTGCGGTTGCTACGGCTTGCTCTAAAAACCTTGCTGAGGTTTGCCTTAAAAACAACGGGATATATGATATGATAGATACTGTCACATATGCCGAGGATATCGGCTGCGGAAAGGATAGTCCGAGAATTTATCTTGAATGTTTAAACAAACTCGGTTGCGAGGCGGCGGAGGCAGTCTTATTTGAGGATATTCTCATGGCGCTAAAAACCGCAGGGGAGATAGGTCTTAAAACAATCATAGTCGAAGACGAGAGTGCAGCCCGTGACCGCGAGGATCTGAAAAGGTCGGCTTATAAATATATAAAAGATTTTACAGAGCTTCTGTAAGGTATGACTTGATTTTTCGCGATAATTGAGATATAATACGGTTAAAATATCTGTTAAATTTACGGAAGGAAATGATGGTATGGATTTGAAAGTACTCTACGATATGTCCTACGGTGTATATTTTGCCGCAACGCTGGACGGAGACAAAAAGGTCGGCTGTATTGCAAATACAGCGTTTCAGATTACGGCATCTCCCGTCAGGGTAGGCGTATCTGTAAACAAAAATAACTATACAGAGGATTGTATTAGAAAAAGCGGTTATTTTACCTTGACTGTTGCATCGGAAGAAACGCCCATGGAGGCAAT
>JAZUCQ010000103.1:0-15861 GCA_045639145.1 Clostridia bacterium
CGGTTAAACCCGAGTCGTTAAATCAGACCATAGATGACGGAAACCATGAGGGAAAACCTTTAATCGAAAGAATCGAAGAAGAAAAAGATTATGAAACGGAGATTGTGGATAAAATAACCCTGCGACAACTTCTCTCTGAATTTGAGGAGCGGGAGCAAAAAATAATCTGTATGAGGTATTTTAAACATAAAACCCAGACCCAGACGGCAGAAAAATTAGGGATTTCTCAGGTACAGGTTTCGAGGATAGAGAAGAAGCTTTTAATGAGGATGAGAGAAAGGCTTATTTCGGGGGAGGGTAATCTGTGAAAATTCGGGGAAATATGCTTTTTTTCATTGACAAAACGCCCCTCTTGGATTATGATAAAAATAGCAAAAACAAAGGAATTTGAGGTAGTTTTATGGAACGTTTCATAGAAGTCGAAAGAATGGAACTTGTTATTAACCTGTTCGGCAGTTTCGATGAAAATATAAGGCTGATTGAAAAGAGCTTTGATGTTGCGGTAATTAACCGCGGCTCTGAAATAAAAATCGGCGGCGAGCCTGAGAATGTAGACATTGCAGTCTCTGCCGTAAACGCTCTGCTCTCTATGGCAAGCCGCGGCGAACAGATAGGCGAGCAGGAGGTTCGCTATGTCATGTCTCAGGTAGAGACGGGCAACGAGGAACAGCTTGAGGAGCTTGCAAAGGATGTAATATGCATAAGTTCAAGAGGTGTGCCCATAAAGGCAAAAACGCTGGGACAAAAGGCATATCTTCAAAAGATAAAGGAAAATTCAATCGTTTTCGGTATCGGTCCTGCAGGAACGGGTAAGACATACCTTGCGGTTGCCGCCGCAGTAAACGCTTTTAAAAACAAAGAGGTTGAGCGGATTGTTTTAACAAGACCTGCGATTGAGGCAGGCGAGAGCCTCGGATTTTTGCCAGGCGATATGCAGGACAAGGTTGACCCGTATCTTCGTCCGCTCTATGATGCACTCGGCGAGATGCTCGGGTACGAGAACTTCCACAAGCAGTTAGAGCGCGGAGTTATCGAGGTTGCGCCCCTTGCGTATATGAGAGGAAGAACACTCGACAACGCTTTTATTATTCTTGACGAGGCACAAAACACAACTGCGGAGCAGATGAAGATGTTTCTTACCAGAATGGGATTTTCGTCACACATTGTAGTTACGGGCGATATAACCCAGATTGACCTTCCGCGTGATAAAAAATCGGGACTTCGCGATGCGGAAATCGTGCTCAAAAATGTTGAGGGGATAGAGTTTGTTTACCTTGACGAGCGTGATGTTGTCCGTCATCCGCTTGTACAGAGAATAGTTAAGGCATATGAGCGCAAGACACTCGAGCGTGAGCGTGCCGCAAAGAAAAGATAAGGAAATAACAAATGAAAATTGCTTTTTTAAACCAACAGGACAAATACAAAATCAGCCGCAACATAAAGGCACTTATCAAAAAATGTGCGCTTGCGTCTTTAAAATATATGGAGTTTCGCACCGATGTGGAGATAAGCGTTATGCTGACCGACAACGAGGGTATAAAGGCTCTCAACTCCATGCACCGAAACATTGACAGCGCTACCGATGTATTATCTTTTCCGATGTTTGAATATGATGAGGACGGCGAGATAATCGAGGACTATGCCGAGTTTAACGAGATGGGCGAGCTTTGTCTTGGCGATATCGTGATATCGCTTGAACGGGCGGAGACTCAGGCAGAGGAATACGGACATTCGTTTGAGCGTGAGGTCGGTTTTCTGACGGTTCATTCGATGCTGCATCTTTTGGGTTATGACCATATGACACCCGAGGACGAGGAAGAGATGTTCAGCTACCAAAGAGAAATTTTAAATCAAACAGGATTGGTGAGATAAAATGAAATCAGGATTTATAGCAATATGCGGCAGACCCAACGCAGGCAAATCAACACTTTTAAATCAGATAATAGGCGAAAAGGTTGCGATTGTATCATCAAAACCGCAGACTACAAGAACCAAAATTCTCGGTGTGCGAACGGGTGAGGATTATCAGCTTGTGCTGATAGACACCCCCGGTATCCACAAGCCGCACAACAAGCTGAGCCGCCGAATGGAAAAATATATCTATACTGCAACCCAGGATATTGACGCTCTTTTATATGTTATCGACTGTAACATAAAGGACGATGAGCTTGAGGCGGAAAGGTCGGCACTTAAAGGACTTTCAACCTCTGATGTTCCCGTTATTCTTGCTGTCAACAAGATTGACACAGTTCCGAGGCTTCAGCTTCTTCCCGTGCTTGACAAGCTTAAAGGCTTGTATGATTTTTCGGATATTGTTCCCATCTCTGCACAGGAGGGCGAGAACTTAGACGAGCTGTTTGAAAAGCTAAAAGAATTTTTGCCCGAGGGTCCCAAGTTTTTCCCCGATGACACCATCACAGACCAGCCCGAGAGGCAGATTGTATCAGAGTTTATCCGCGAAAAGGCTCTCCGCCTTTTGAACAGAGAAATCCCCCACGGCATTGCGGTGGAAATTGAGAGAATGACCAAAAAGGATAACGGAAGCTACGAAATTCTTGCGGCGATTTACTGCGAAAAACAGAGCCACAAGGGAATAATAATCGGCAAGGGCGGCGAGAAGTTAAAGAAAATCGGCACCTTTGCAAGACGCGACATAGAACGGTTTTTGGACAGCAAGGTTTATCTTGAGCTGTGGGTTCGCGTAAAAGAGGACTGGCGTAACAGAGAGAATTTTATATCGGATATCGGATTTGAATAAGGTTTAAAATTTTTCAATTTTTAAAACTGCCGTTTAAGGGATTGTCACTTTCGCTCGTGCGAAAGTAACCAAAGCACGGTCGGGGATGCCCCGATATATAAATCTCTCCCTCAGTCTCGCATACGCTCGACAGCTCCCTCGTCAGAGGGAGCCTGAAAAAGAGCCTCCCTTGCCTAAAGGGAGGGGGACCACCGAAGGTGGTGGAGGGATTTTACGGCAGGGCGGAATATGGGCTTTGGGCAATAATTAAAAACAAATCTGCTTTTTGCAAATTAATAAAATTTCATATGTTTGTCGCATCCCGACAGGTTTAAATATATTTGGAATACATTCCAAATCTTCACAGTATATAAAAAATCCCGTATCATATACTAACATTGTCTATGATACGGAGGTAACATTTTATGATTTACACAGCAGAAATTTCAGACACCGACAAGGAAAAACAATGGAATGACTTTGAAAAAACAGGAAGCATATCTTCCTATCTGTCATACAAAGGAATAAATATAACAGAGGATAAAAACAAAACAGAGCAGGACTCTTCAAGGAGGCATGACGGTTGGCGCTGACCGATACCGAAGGTATAATCACAAAAGAAACTAAATACGGTGACACCTCCCGAATTCTGACGGTTATCACAAAGGATTTGGGCAAAATCTCGGTGCTTGCAAAAAGCGTACGCAGAGGCAAGTCGGGGCTTGCTGCCGCGACGAGCCTTTTCAGTTACAGCCGCTTTACGCTTTTCAAAAGCGGCTCGTCTTCGCTTTACAAGCTTAACGAATGTGAACAGATAAGCTCGTTCAGTCAGCTACGCGAGTCTTTGGAAGGTATGGCGTTTGCCGCGTATCTTTGTGATGTAACAAACTCGGTTGTGCAGGAGGGTGCGCCCGACCTTGAGCAGACGGAGCTTTTGCTCCGCTCTCTTTATATGCTCTGCCGCGAGGAAAGCAATCCCGAAAAGGTAAAGGCAGTATTTGAGTTCCGCACCCTTGCGCTCTCGGGTCTTATGCCCGACATAAGCGTCTGCGGCGATTGCGGAGCGACTTCGCCTCTTTGCACGCTTGATGCTGCCATTGGCGCGGTCTACTGCGACAAGTGCAGTAACAATCACAACGGCACAATGCAGATAAACGACAGTATTCTTGCGGCGATTTCGTATATCATACTATGTGATGACAAAAAGATTTTTTCTTTTAATATGTCACAGCCTGCCATAAGATACTTAAGCACGCTCGGCGAGCACTGTATCGGGATATTGCTTGATAAAAGCTTTAAAACTCTTGACTATTTAAGGCGGGTAACTGCACTTACATAAAAAGGAAATTTATAATGAAGGATAAAATTACCGAATTTTTAAAATCACACGGTGCCGCACAGGTCGGCTTTTGCAAGGCGGAAGAAAATCCGTTTTTGCTCCCCTATGCAATATCATACACAATTCCGCTGTCCGATGCCATAATCGACGGAATTGATACCGCACCGACACATACATATTTTCATCATTACCGAAGCGTAAACACTCTTATCGACCACCTGTCACTCAGGTGCGGTCTTATGTTGTCCGAAAAGGGTTACAGATATGCACCCGTTCCTGCTTCGCAGTCGGTTAATGGTATGCAGGGAATATACTCTCACAAAATGGCGGCAGTTTCGGCAGGGCTTGGTACGATAGGCAAAAGCAGCCTCTTTCTCTCAAGTCAAAACGGCCCGAGGGTTCGTCTCGGCACAATTCTGACCGATTGTGAATTTGAAGTTTGCGAAAGTCCTGCTGTTTCAAAATGCGGAGACTGTACCCTGTGCAGAGACAGCTGTCCTGCAATGGCAATCAGGGGCATGGAGTGGACACCCGATTGCAGCCGCGACCATATAATTGACGCAAAGGCATGCAGTGATTATATGAAAAGAGCCTTTCAGCACATTGGCAGAGGCTCTGTCTGCGGAATATGTATGAAAGTTTGCCCGTATGGGAAGAAATAAAGCCGCGGCATATGCCGCGGCTTATTGTTTTATTTATCTTTAGGATTTACGATATCTCTCCAGCCGAGGTCGCCTCTCTCGATACCCATAATAATAACCTCTGCGGTTGCCACATTTGTAGCAAGCGGAATATTATGAACATCACAAAGTCTGAAAAGTGCCGTAACATCAGGCTCATGCGCCTGAGCTGTAAGCGGGTCACGGAAAAACAACACCGCATCAATCTCGTTATATGCAATTCTTGCACCAATCTGCTGGTCTCCGCCCTCGGGTCCCGGCAAAAACTTGCTTACAGGAATTCCGGTTGCCTCCTCAACAAGGCTTCCCGTGGTTCCCGTTGCATACAATTTGTGTTGTCTAAGTATACCGCTGTATGCTATACAAAAGTCTACCATAAGTTCCTTCTTTTTATCATGAGCAATCAGTGCTATATTCATCCGCCGCCACACTTCCTTTCAAATAGTCTGTATCACAATTAAATTAATAACTAAATTACCGACAGTATATATAATACCACAATTATTACCAAAAGTCAAAGCAAAAAATAACATTTTTTTGATTTTTTTGTGAATTTATACAATTTGCCAAGTATTCAGCACCTTTTTTCTACAGAGTGCCCTCCCCTGCCGATGCATTTGATGTCTCGGGAACGGTTGTCTGAGGTCTTGCTCCTGCATCGTCATTTGATGCAGTTCCGCTGTCTGACGGCTTGGTTGTCACCTCGGAGCGTCTGTCCGCATCGTCGTCCAAATCCGTCTCCCCGTCCGATTGCTTAAATGTACCGTCGCGGATTTCCATATACGCATCAAAGACCGACCTTGCAACAGATGCAGGATAGTGACTGTTTGCACCATGCTCTATTATTACGGCAATAACTATCTCAGGCTCATCATACGGGGCAAAGCCCACGAACAATACATTATCCGCACCGCCCGGAACCTCTGCCGTACCCGTCTTGCCTGCCGCTTTATATTTGGCAGACGCAAACGCCTCCTTGGCTGTTCCCGAAGTCACAACGCGGCGCATTCCGTTCTTTACTGCCTCATATGTGCTGTCCGAAATCTCCAGCTTGCTCATTATCTCAGGTTCTTTTTTATACACAACCTCTTTGGTGTCATAGTCCACAACCTCGTCTACAAGTCGGAGCGAATATCTTGTTCCCCTGTTGAGTATCGCGGCAATATATGACGCAAGCTGTGCAGGTGTAAACATATTGTCCGATTGTCCGATTGATGCCTGCAAAACATCACCCGGATACCATGTTCCGCCATTCTTCTCTCTGTTTTCCGGACTTGCCAAAATACCCGTACTCTCGGGAAGCTCTATTCCCGTCAGCTGTCCGAGACCAAACTTTTCGGCATAGTAGTCAATCGCGGCAATTCCTGTATTTCTGCCGACCTCATAAAAGAAGTAGTTACACGATACCCCTATCGCCTCGGCTACATTTATCGTTCCGTGGGTTTTGCCCGTGGACGAATAAACAAGACATGTCGGCTGATATGAGTCATAATAGGTATACTTACCTCTGTCTGCGATATAAGTGTTCGGCTCTATTATTCCCTCTTCAAGTGCCGCCACCGCGGTAAGCGGCTTGAATGTCGAGCCGGGCGAATATGTTCCGCTCAGAACACGGTTTATAAGCGGCTTTGATTTGGATTTGAGCAAGCTTTCGTAATCCTCATTGAATGTAGTAAGGTCATATGTGGGATACGATGCCATTGCCAGAACCCCGCCCGTTTTGGGGTCAATCGCAATTGCCGCACCTGCTCCGCCCGTACCAACTGATGAGAGTATGTTTGCCTTAAGTGCAGATTCCATAACCCTCTGCAAGTCGCTGTCTATTGTAAGCCTTGCAAAATTGCCCGGCTTTGGCTCCTGCCTCTGTAAAATCTGGGCAACACCGCCGCCGCGGTTCATTTCTACACTCTCGTAGCCGTCCTCGCCCTTTAAATACTCCTCCAGCACCTTTTCAAGTCCGTCCTTGCCTATGGTGTCATTCATGCCATAGCCTTTATCCTTCATCACGGCATATTCCTCTGCGTAAATTCTGCCCGTTCTGCCAAGGATATGTGCCGCCATTGTTCCGTTTTCAAAAACTCTTACGGGTTCTATCACAACATCAACACCCGCAAAGTCCATAAACTGCTCCTTTATCTGCTGGAGCACAAGCTCATCAACATCGCGTGCGAGCGTATACGGAGTTTTCTCGTCAAAACCGCTCTTGTCCATCGCGTAACGGATTGCCGTAACACAAAGTGCCTCCTCGTCAGTAAATTTTGACGAAACCTCATACTTCTTTCTGTAAAAATCAAAAATCTGTTCGATTGAATTATAGTCTGTCAGCTTGTTGCTCTTTTTCCACGCTTCAAGCTGTTCATCTTCCTTTGCCTTTTCCTCTTCGGTTTTTTCCTCAAGTTCCTCTTCTTCCTCTTCAAAACCCTCAACGCATCTTGTGCCGCCGTTTTCCTCGATTGAAAAATCATACGCAAGCGTATCTTTTTCAAGCACAACGGGGAAGGTACTCTCTATCTCCGCACCGTATGATGCCGCAAGATATGCCGCGTCATACAAAATTCTGTTGAGTTCATCATTTGTTATGTCCGTTTTTTGAATTTGTATGCTGTACCCCATTCTGTTTTTTACAAGAGGCTTATCGTTGCGGTCTAAAATTTCACCTCTCGGTGCCGCAATCGAATACGCACGGACAAGTCGCTGATTTGCCTGAGACTGATACTCAGACCCTTTAACTATCTGCAAGTCAAAAAGTCTGACAACGCAAGCGATTGCCAGAACAAGAACTAATGTTATAATAATACCAAACCGTGTCGCAGAGCCTGAATTTCTCATAACGACACCCCCTTAATATACATTTCTTCTTTTGATTAGACCAAAGCTTTTGCGTATGGGAACAAACAACACCCAACCCAAAACCGCGGTATACACCGCCTCGGGCAGAATAACCCTTACAAGTGCTGTAAGAAAACCCATATCCCCAAAAACCATGGAATATGCAATATAATACACAAAAGCATATACAAATGATGCCGCAAACGAAACAACCGCCGAAGCTACCGCGCCTGAGCTGTTCAAAAACTGCTCTGTTGCCGCTCCGATACCTGCACCGATATACATAAATATAATACCGCTAAGACCTACCATTCTGCCTGCCAGCAGGTCAAACACAAGTCCGAACACCGCCCCGCAAACAGCACCCTCTTTTTTGCCTCTGAGGAATGCCGCCGCAACAACAAAGACCAAAAATATATTCGGACTTATCCCAAATATACCTATCCACCCAATCAGCGTCGGTTGAAATATTATAAAAATCAAAAGCCATACGGCATAAAATATGATACTCTTTATCCTCATTGCAATTTCCTTAGCCTATAAATTATTCTTCGTCCTCGTCATCATCTTGTTCGGTTTCTTCCTCATCATCTGTACTTATGTCTACGGACAAATCCGTTTCTGTATAATCGGTTATAACAAAAACCTCGTTAAGTCTCTCTATCTCTGCAAGCGGCTCGATTGTTGCCGCCTTTGACATTGTAGCATTCTCCTCATAAACCTCTGTAACCGTTCCAATCAGCAGTCCCTTGGGGAATATTCCGCCAAGTCCCGAGGTCTCGACAAAGTCACCTGTCTGTATGTCCGTATCACGGGCGATATACGAGAGACGGCAGTATCCCGAATAACGGAGGTTTGCGTCACCCTCGACAATTCCTATCCCCTTTGAACGGGCAATCTCTGCACCGATTGAGGACTGCGAGTCAAGAATTGTTATAACCTCCGCGAAGGTATCACCCACACTCAAAATCTGACCTACAAGCTCTCGGTTTGAGTTTACAACCGCCTGATTTTTTTTTATTCCGTCATTTGCCCCTCGGTTTATCGTAAACGAAGAATACCAGTTTGACGGATTTTTAGCCGAAACAGACGCAGCAACCATCTCTACACGAGTCTCCTTCTTCTTAAGGTCGAGCATTGCGCGAAGCTCCCCGTTCTCCTTTTGGAGTCCCTCGGTGTCACGGAGCTGCTTTTGGAGATTTATGTTCTCGCTCTTTAAGCGGTCATTCTCCTCTTTCAGCTTTTTTACGCTGCCGAAGTAATCAAAGATACCGCCGATAAAGCCGCCCGTACCCGACACCGCCCCCTGAGCTGAGGCTGCGGCTGAGCCGCCGATATTTTCAACTGCCGACTTTTCGCGGTTTGCCGCACTGAAAGCGCCGATTACAACCGCAAGCACAATCGTTGCAATAATCAAAAATACGGCTGTCTTATGTTCAAATAATCTTCTCATTTTACTATCCTTTATCTTCCTAAAATTCCGCCGCGTCTGCCGCCCATCATAAAGTCAAGTGCCTTGCCTGCACCGACAGCTACGCACTCTATGGGATTTTCTGCGATATATACGGGAATTTCGGTATTAATATTAATAAGTCTGCCAAGACCTCTGAGCATCGCACCGCCGCCCGTTAATACTATTCCGCTTTCCATTACATCTGCCGCAAGCTCGGGCGGAGTATTTTCAAGCGTTACCTTTACCGCATCAACTATTGCCTCGGCAGGCTCGGTAAGACATGCTCTTATTTCATCACTTGAAACCTTTGCGGACTTGGGAAGTCCCGTCACCATATCTCTGCCGTTAATCTCGAGCGTCTCGCTGTTCATTCCCGTATACACAGAGCCGAGCGCAATCTTTACACCCTCAGCCGTAGTATCACCGATTACCATGTTATACTGTCTCTTTACATGCTGAGATATTGCCGCATCAAAGGTGTTGCCCGCCGTTCTTATAGTATGCGATACAACAACTCCGCCAAGCGACACAACTGCCGCCTCGCTTATTCCTGCACCGATATCAACTACCATGCTTCCGTGGGGAGCACCAATATCAACGCCGCAGCCTGATGCCGCCGCGATTGAGGATTCCATCAATACAACCTCTCTTATGCCTGCGCTCCTTGCCGCCTCGTATACGGCACGGCGTTCTACCTCTGTAATACCGCCTGGTATACAGATTACGGCTCTCACTCTTGCAAAGGAGCTTTTTGCCACGCTCTTTACAAAGTATCTGAGCATAGCAACGGTTGCATTAAAGCCTGTTATAACGCCGTATCTTATCGGCGCAAGCTCCGACACCCCCTCGGGAGTTCTGCCCATCATATCGCTTGCCGCATCACCGATTGCCACAAACTGACCGCTTGTGTTGCTCTTTATTACAAGTGACGGCTCGTTTAAAACAATACCGCCGTTCTTTTCGCAAATTATGGTACTTGATGTACCCAAATCAATTCCTATATCAATAGACATATTATTCACCTGAACCTTTCGGCTTAAAATAACTTATAGTCAAATTCTCTGCCAAGAAGCTGAGAGAGCCTGCACAGCGGCAAACCTACCACATTAAAGTAATCGCCCTTTATCCCCTCGACAAACAATGCACCTATCTCCTGAATACCATATGCTCCTGCTTTGTCCATAGGCTCGCCCGTTGCGATGTACCTCTCAATCTCGCCGTCGCTTAGATGTTTGAAGCAAACCGCTGTCCTCTCAAAGTCACAAACAGCCTTTGAAAGGCGGTTGTCAATCACCGCGATACCCGTGCACACATGATGCTCTCTGCCCGAGAGACGGTGGAGCATCTGCGACGCAGCTTGTGCGTCACTCGGCTTGCCGAGGATTTCTCCATCTATAAAAACTACGGTGTCTGCCGCAATCACAATGGCATCGGTATCCGCCCTCTTTGCAACATTCTCCGCCTTTTGCATTGCAAGATGCTTTACAACCTCTTCGGGTTGAAGGTCAGACGGAATTACCTCCTCCGTGTTATCTGTTATTATTTCAAAATCCGAGATAAATCTGCCAAGAAGCTCCCTGCGTCTCGGTGACGCAGATGCAAGTACGATTTTTCGTGTATCATTCATATAGATTACCTCTGTTTTAAATTTTTTATGTTCGGCATGTGCCTACATTCCCGTTGAGCCAAATCCACCTGCACCTCTCTCGGTATCATCGAGAGAAGCTACCTCAACAAGTCTCGCCTTTTCAACCGGCAAAAATACAAGCTGTGCAATTCTGTCGCCCGGGTTCACGGTGTAATCAGTATCCGACACATTGATTGCCGCAACCTTAACCTCGCCTGTGTAGTCGGTATCAATTACACCAACGCTGTTACACATTGTAAGACCTTTTTTAAATGACAGTCCCGACCTCGGGAAAACAAACGCACCCCAGCCGTCAGGTATCTGCAAAGCAAACCCAAGGGGTATCAGCACCCTCTGCCCTGCCTTGATTGTAAGCGGTGTGGCTATTGCCGCAGACAAATCCATGCCCAGACTTCCGTCTGTTTTGTATTCGGGCATGTGTGCATGTTCCGATAAAAGCTTAATTTTTACATCAATCATTTTAGTTCCCATAGCCTTTCTTTTAATCAAGTGCACCCTTGTAAAGATGCAACCGTGTAAAATTATTTATATCTGCGGATTTGCCGAGAATATAATCCTCGCACACCGCCTTGCATTGTTCTGCTGTCTCTGTTGTAAGCATAAGTCTTAAATCCGTGTTAATTTTTTTCAAATCATCTCTCTTGTCACCCATATAAAGAGGTACAGAATTTAAAACCACGCTCCTGCATATATCTCCGTCGCGCACAACGGGGAAGACCGCTCCCGTTCTGTCGCAAATCTCACCATAGCCGTCACACGGACATTTATCCATATTCTTTAGCATACAGTTCTCCGAAATCATAATCGGTATTCTGCCGTATGCTATGACCTCGGTATCTGTGTATTTTTCGATATCCCTTATCTGTCCCAAATTCAGCTCTGCCGACAAGCAAATTCCCGAAACTCCGACTTGCGTCAGCTCCGCCGCCGCACGGCTGTTTGTTATATTCATTCTCTGCGACGCATAAAGCTTAAACCCGTCTGCAAGAGGTATCGCGTCAATAGTTGAAACCTCCGCCTTGTCAAAGCCGACTTCCTTTAGCTTTTGCAAAACCGATTTGCATTTCTCCCTTTGCTCCCCTCTGAGAATAACGGGGAGGGATATAACTATTCTGTCTTTGCCTGCCAAAAGCTCGTCTGCAAATTTTTCAGCGATATTGAGCGGAACATATATTCTCTCAAAATCATAACCGCAAACCGCTCTGTACTGCTCAATCGACATTACCGAGCAGGTGTATTTAAAGCCACCGCTCCGCTCCGCCTTTTTAACCTTTTCGGGTTCGCAAAGTCTTTTGTTTTTATATTCCTTTAATATTTCTGTCTCAAGCGTCTCTACCGCACATCTTCTGAGCTCGTTGAGTGCACTGACGGGAACAAACGGATTTCCCGATACTTTTATGTCTGTATCAGTAATTTTAAAAGCCGTACCGCCTGTCTTTACAAGCTGTGCCGCAATACTCTCCTCTGTTGCAGGTCTGTTTGCGGCAGTTTGTATATTAAAATCTCCCGTAGCCTCTGCCGTATATTCTCCGCACTCAATTTTAAGTTTCGGCACCTCGCCCTCTGCAAACTCTGCCGATATCTTTGCCGGGATTTGCCGCTCGGTCAGCATTATTTTATCCTCGTCATTTTTAAGATACGGATTGTCGGGCTTGTCAAACGCAAACATATTTTTGCCGCAACTTCCCGTATAATATCCGTCTGTAAGACCGCCCCTGAAAAATACGCGGCTTAGCCTGTCTGTCTCTTGCTTTGTGGGTTTTCGCCTCTCGTCAATCAGCCTTCGGTATGCCGACACAACCGCCGAAACATACGCCTCGCCCTTCATTCGTCCCTCAATTTTAAGAGAGGCAACACCCATATCCGCCATGCTGACTATATGCTCCGCATATGACATATCCTTAAGACTTAGATAAAACTTCGCAGATTTGCCGTCTGCCGAATACGGAAGTCTGCACGGCTGGGCACACTTGCCGCGGTTTCCGCTTCTGCCGCCGATGATACTGCTCATCAGGCATTGTCCCGAATAGCTCATGCACATTGCGCCGTGAACAAAAACCTCTGTCTCGGCTGTTGTATTTTTTATTATCTCCCGTATCTCCTCGCCCGACAGCTCACGCGAGAGAACAACCCTCGATACTCCAAGCTTTTGGAGTCGGCGAACTCCGTCTGCTGAGTGAACCGTCATCTGTGTGCTTGCGTGAAGCTCGATATCGGGTGACATCTGCCGTATAAAGCTTAAAACACCCAAATCCTGAACGATTACTCCGTCAACCCCTGCCCGTGTTATAACCTTGACAAAGCGTTCAAGCTCTTTATATTCTCTGTCAAAAACAAGGGTGTTTACCGTCACATAAGTGCGAACACCGCGCAAGTGACAATAGTCTGCCGCGCGGTATATTTCGTCATCAGAAAGGTTGCCTGCAAAGCTCCTCGCACCAAATCCCTTGCCGGCAAAATAAACAGCGTCCGCACCGCTGCGTACCGCGGCGGTCAGACAGTTATATGTCCCTGCAGGTGCAAGAAGTTCCATTGCTTATACTCCTCTCACATTATTGCGGCGTACACCTGACAGCTCCGTCTCGCGCTTTGCCAGCTCTATCTGCAGCTTGTGCACATCCTCACGCAGCTTCTCCACCTCAAGCTTTTTCGCATCAAGCTCTGCCAAAAGTCCTTTTGTCTCTTCCATGTAGCCTTTAAGCTCAATGCGGAGATTATCCGCATCAGCCTCACATTTTAAGTAATCGTCTGCAATATTGATAGCCGTCAGCACTGACTTCATGGCGGTGCTCAGTTGAGGTGCTCCCTCGGTAATCTGCTGCATCCGCTTGTTTACGAGCACAGCAACCCTCTGAACATATTCTTCGGGTTCGTTGGTTACTAAGGTGTACTCAATATTATTTATTTTTACCTCTACCTTTTTGTTTTCCATACAGGCGCCTCCTTATAACAGACACTTGTCCTTTTATTTTTCATATTGCATATACTTTAATATTCCGAATACGGATTTTGCATCATTTATCTCGCCGTCCATAACCATCTTGTATGCCTTCTCAATCGGAACTCTCTCTACATCGAGGTATTCGTCCTCGTCGGGATGAACCTCCCCCTCCTGCAAATCGGTTGCAAGATAAACATGTGTAACCTCGTCGGTAAACCCCGGCGACGGATAGATAAAGCCGAGATATTCAAAGCTTCCTGCCGTCATTCCCGTCTCCTCGCCAAGTTCTCTTATTCCGCATTCTCTGTGAGGTTCGCCGCAATCGAGCTTACCTGCGGGAATTTCATATATCACCTTATCGAGCGGCTTTCTGTACTGCCTTACAAGAATAATCTCGTCCTTGTCGGTCACAGCCACAATTCCAACACCGCCCGGATGCTCAACAAGCTCCCGAGTTGCCTCTGTTCCGTCAGGCATAGCAACCGTATCAACCTTAACCTTTATTATTCTGCCCTCAAACACCTTTTTTGATGATACTGTTTTTTCCTCATAAATCATATTATCGCCTCATTTTAAAATATATAATGAGCAAACCCGCTATACAGATGTGGTCATTATGTATTTTAGCTGTTGTGTGCAACGCTTTTAGCGTTGCACACAACAAAAATATCATTACACGATACCTTGTGCCATCTCTCTTTTATTTTTTCGGAGAAAAAATATATCGATTACACAATACCCTGTGCCATCATAGCATTTGCAACCTTCTTAAAGCCTGCAATGTTAGCGCCTGCAACAAGGTCATAGCCGAGGTCATACTCAGCTGCAGCTTCCATAGAATTCTTATGTATATCAACCATAATCTGCTTAAGCTTTGCATCAACCTCTTCCTCGGTCCAGCTGTATCTCATAGAGTTCTGAGCCATCTCGAGTGCAGAAACTGCAACGCCGCCAGCGTTTACTGCCTTTGAAGGACCAACTACAAGACCCTTGCTTCTGATAAGAGCCATTGCCTCGTTTGTGGTAGGCATGTTTGCAACCTCTATGTAATACTTTGTGCCGTTAGCGATAATCTTCTCAGCCTCTACGGTGCCAACCTCGTTCTGAGTTGCACAGGGCATGCAGATATCAACCTTAACGCCCCAGGGCTTTTCGCCTGCGAAGAACTCACAACCGAACTTCTCAGCGTAATCCTGAGCACGGTCACGACCTGATGCTCTCATCTCGAGCATGTAATCAAACTTCTCTTTTGTTGTAACACCGTCGGGGTCATATACATAACCGTCAGGACCTGAGATTGTAACAACCTTGCCGCCAAGCTCTGCAACCTTCTGGCAAACACCCCACGCAACATTACCAAAGCCTGATACTGCAACAGTCTTGCCCTCGATTGTATCGCCAAGGTGAGTTAATACCTCGTTTGCATAGTATGTTGCACCAAAGCCTGTAGCCTCGGGTCTTATCAGCGAACCGCCGTACTCTAAGCCCTTACCTGTGAGAACGCCGTTCTCCCAGCAGCCCTTAATTCTCTTGTACTGACCGTAGAGGAAACCAATCTCTCTGCCGCCAACACCGATATCACCTGCAGGAACATCGACATCAGGACCGATATGTCGATAAAGCTCTGTCATAAATGCCTGACAAAATCTCATAATCTCTGCATCACTCTTACCTCTGGGGTCAAAGTCAGAACCACCCTTACCGCCGCCGATAGGAAGACCTGTAAGGCTGTTTTTAAATGTCTGCTCAAAGCCGAGGAACTTAATAATTCCCGGATATACAGACGGATGGAAACGCAAGCCGCCCTTATAAGGACCGATTGCACTGTTGAACTGAACACGGTAGCCTCTGTTTACCTGAGTCTTGCCGTTGTCATCAACCCACGAAACACGGAAAGAGATTAATCTCTCAGGTTCAACAAGTCTCTCGATAAGGCCGTTTGCCTCATACTCAGGATGCTTTTCAACAACCGGTTCGATTGACTCGAAAACCTCTTCTACTGTCTGAAGGAACTCAGGCTCATTCTTGTCTCTTGCCTCTACCTGAGCATATACCTTCTTGAGATACTCATTTTTGATTGCCATTGTTGACACATCTCCTTTTACTATAAATATATGTTAATTATTTTTTCAAAATTAATTTTTCAGATATTCGTCAATGGACTTAGCCGCGGTTTTACCCGCTCCCATCGCAAGAATAACTGTCGCGGCACCTGTTACCGCATCGCCGCCTGC
>JAZUCQ010000104.1:0-2035 GCA_045639145.1 Clostridia bacterium
TTAGATAACAGCAGTATGATGTCCGTCCTGAATGAGGGGGAATTCAAATGCTGTAATTTAACATTTGAAGAAGCAAAGCATATGCTCGAGGTTCATAACGAATATGATGTTTTGCGTTGCTTCAGCGACTCTGATATCGAGACTGTAATTTATGACTACCTCGGTATTACCAAACGCAACTTTCAGTATAAGCATATTCGTAATATGCGTCCCGGGCAAGACGCTATTGTGTTTAAGCTTTATGTAACTCCATCAGAATCACAGCCGGTTATTCAGGCTGATGACGGTGTGGAGGCAAAGAAGATACAGAATGTATATGTATATTGTCAATACATAACCAGACTTTCATAATTTAAAAGCACCGACTTTCGTCGGTGCTTTGTTCTTTAAATTGATAATCCGTCAAACGGCTCAAAATCAAGTCCCAATGACTTCATGTAAGTATCATAATATCCAAATGAGCGGATACCCGTTGTAGTCTTGTTAAGAACTGCACAAACTGCACCGTCTGTTGTTGCTGTAACACCTGTAAAACGGATAACCATACCCGACGGGTTTTCGATACCGAACTGCTCTATCCAATACTGAGCAACATACTCACCATACTGTGTATTATCAGATATAGAAGTCTTAAGCGGTGTGCAGAATGAAATCTTGCTGTACTCGCCCATTGAGTTCTTGGTGAGTGAACGAAGATAGTAAAGACCTGTTGTCAAATCTCTGCCGATTACACCGTAAGCCGCACACAGCGTACCATCAGGCAATGCTGTCATCTCAGATACCGAAACATTATTCATAGCCTTTTGAGCCGGAATAATTATAGCAGAACGGTTGGGATTGTCCCATGTGATTGATGCATCAAATGCCTCAGAAATTGCACGGAGAGGAACATATGTTCTGTCATTGTGAATCATAGCAGGTGCATCAAGCTCGATACTTATCGGCTCTGCGCTTACCTGACCGTTTTCGATTACATACTTGCCCATTACGCTGTTGCCAATCTGAAGTGACAAAAGGCTGTCATAGCACACAATCTGAACACGCTTATCATCATTGAACCAATAAACAGTAGCGTCAAGTGCCTCAGATATTGCACGAAGGGGCATCATAGTACGCTCATTTGCGATAAACGGCTCGTTTCCCTCTTCAAACACAAGCTTTTCACCTATAACAACATTTGCGTCACCCTCAGCCGAAACACAAAGCATCATACCGGCAAGGATACATATAATTGTCAAACAAGAAATCAATCTTGTTATTTTTCTCATCTCATTCATCCTCCTGATTGTTATATTACATTTATTATATAACATATTAAATCGAATTGCAATAAAAATATTATAAACTTTTTTAAGATTTGTCCTGCATTTTTCGCCAAATTTAGTTTGAAGACTTCATTTCTGTCCACAAATCCTGCATCAGCTGATTAGCTTCATCAGACAGGTTACGGAATACCGTTGTATTTTCAGCAATATACTCCTCTGATGGATACGAAATTTCATCAGAGCTTATCTCGGGCGGCAAAAGCTCAAGCGCTGCTGTATTCGGTGTCGAATAACCTATATATTCAGCAGTTGCACATGCAACCTCAGGCTCGCACATAAAGTTAATATACATCTCTGCCGCCTCTTTCTGTGCCGCACCTTTTGGAATACACATTGCATCAACGAAGAGATTTGTACCGCTGTCAGGCACTACAAATCCAAGGTTTTCGTAATCCGCCATTAAGGTTTTTGCATCACCTGCATAATACGGAGCAAATATAGCCTCACCTGCGCCCATCTTGTCAAAGATTTCGTCCATTACATAAGCCTGAACCAATGGCTTCTGCTCCTTAAGCTTATCTGCCGCCGCTCTCAGTTCATCAGGGTTTTCGGTATTGATGGAAAGTCCAAGCATAATTTCCGCAATACCAAACGCATCACGGGGATTGTCGAACATAAGAATTTGTTCCGTGTAATCCTCATTCCAGAGAATATCCCAATCAATCTCACCTTCATCAATATCTACGGCATCCTTATCATAGATAATACCA
>JAZUCQ010000105.1:0-5620 GCA_045639145.1 Clostridia bacterium
TCTCTTCTTCCGCAATTTTTATCTGCTCTGTGGCATACTGCTCGGTTGTCTTTTCCTTAGTGTATTTTTTGTAATATCTTTGAGCGTTCTGAGAGGGACTTATATCCTCTTTAAGCGGAATTTCAATCTCACTGCCATCATTTGAGTAATAATTCAAAGCGGTGACAGACTTCATTCCGTATTGTATACGATAAATATTTGCGGTAATCAAATCACCGTATATTTTATATTTGTCGCGGTCTTTGGCTTTTTCTAAATTCTCGCGGTGGAGAACAAGCTTTTTTTCACACCGCTCAATATTATTGCTCACAAGCTTGCAGATTGCAGCAGAGCGCCTTTTTATATGCTCACTGTTGCTCCGCTGTGCAAAGTACGCGTCGATAACCTCTGAAATGGAGGAATAATCCTCTACCGCGGCACCGTCCTCATATTGAGAAAGCCGTACACATGAAAATGCGACAGGACACTTTTCTGTCTTGCTGATAGCCAGAGAGGGTGCAAAGTTATAAGTACATAGATTTTTTAGAAAATCTATTACATGTATAACGAATGCGGCACAGTCTGCCTCGCTTTTTGAAAGATGCGTATTTCCGCAAAAGCGGTAGACTATCTCGCGAGAGAGAAGAGGACTCATTCCCATAAAATGTGAAACGAGAAATTTATCAAGTAGTGTATCATCAGGGAGTGAATCAACAGTATTCATAAGCTCTGCGGCGGTTACGGTATCTGCGGATTGCTTATCCTGAGCGGGCGGATTTTCGTATATAAGTCCGGGTAAGATTTGGCGTACCGCACTTACTGTAAAATCAATATGCTTTGCGCTGTCCATAATCTTGTTGTTTGTGTCGGTTAAAATAATATTGCTGTGTCTGCCCATTATCTCGCATATGACAGAGCGTGTACAGATGTCACCGAGCTCGTCTCGGGTTTCTATATCAAGACGGATTACTCTGTCAAAGCCTGTTTGGGAGATTTCCGTAATAATTCCTCCGCACAAATGCTTGCGCATAAGCATGCAAAGCATGGGAGGTGTCATCGGATTTTCTCTTTTTATTGATGTAAGATGTATTCTTGGGTTTGAGGCGCTTGCTGAGAGAAGAAGTCTGTAGTTGCCGCTTCTTGTACGGATTGAGAGGATTATCTCATCTTTTTCAGGCTGATAAACCTTGTCTATCTTTCCACCGATTATTGTCTGTTTTAATTCTTCCTTAACGCACCTTGTAACAAATCCGTCAAATGACATTTAATCACCACCTTCAAAAATAAAGCCGTGAAAAATTCACGGCTTGGTATTTACGCTTTTTTGAGTTCCTCAACCTTATCAATTTTCTCCCACGGCAAATCCAAATCGTTCCTGCCGAAGTGTCCGTATGCCGCAGTCTGCGTATAGATGGGGCGGCGGAGGTCGAAGCCGTTTATAATTCCGCTCGGTGTGAGGTCAAATACCTTTGATACTTTATTTGCGATTTCGGTATCACTTATTATACCCGTGCCTCTTGTGTCTATACGAAGCGATACGGGTTGTGCAACACCGATTGCGTATGCAACCTGAACCTCACAAGCCTTTGCAAGACCTGCCGCAACAACATTCTTTGCAACATATCTTGCGGCATATGCAGCAGACCTGTCAACCTTTGTGGGGTCCTTGCCTGAGAAAGCACCGCCGCCGTGGCTTGCATAGCCGCCGTATGTATCAACGATAATCTTTCTGCCGGTATGACCCGAATCCCCCTGAGGACCGCCTACAACAAATCTGCCTGTCGGGTTGATGAAGTACTTGGTATCTTCATCAATCAAAGACGCGTCGATAACGGGAAGAATAACATGCTCTTTTATATCCTTGCGGAGAGTTTCAATATCAACGCTGTCATCATGCTGGGTTGATACGACAACTGCGTCAATGCGTTTAACCGTGCCGTCCTCGTTGTATTCTACCGTAACCTGAGACTTGCCGTCAGGGCGGAGATATTCTAAAGTTCCGTTTTTGCGAACCTCGGTAAGTCTGCGCGAGAGCATATGCGCAAGGTAGATAGGCATGGGCATATATTCATCGGTTTCGTCACATGCAAAACCGAACATCATTCCCTGGTCGCCTGCACCGTCTTTATCAACGCCCATTGCGATATCGGGTGACTGCTTATCAAGTGCACATATGACCGCACAGGTATCACAGTCAAAGCCGTATTTCGCTCTGTCATATCCGATAGAACGAACCCTCTCGCGTACGATGTGCTGAATGTCAAAGTCAGCCGTTGTGGTTATTTCGCCAACAACCATAACAAGACCCGTTGTAACAGTTACCTCACATGCAACACGGGCATTTTTGTCCTGCTCTAAAATTGCATCAAGAACTGCGTCAGAAATAATATCACATATTTTATCGGGATGTCCTTCTGTCACAGACTCCGATGTGAATAATCTTTTATACATATATATCATCCTCCGAAATTATTTATCACAGCTATTGCGGTGACGGCTTTAAAATCAGCCGTTATAATTCTTAATCAAGAATATTTTCCACAGCTTTAAGTATATTAGCAAATATAGTGTCAATATCTGTATTGGCATCAATTATGGATATATTATGAGTGTCTTTAAGCTTGTCCAGAACCGAGAGGAAGTTGCTGCGTATCTGCCGCATCTTCTCGGTATCCTTTTCGTAAAGCTCGGGCTTTTCGCGAACCTCGTCAATTCGTTTTTTGCAGGTATCGGGGTTAACATCTAAGAATATACATAAATCAGGCTTTAAAATCCGCTCACAGCCGAGATTTGTCTCCATAACCCAATTTATATCGCTTGCAGTACCCTGATAAGCAAAGGATGAAAAGTAGTATCTGTCGCATACTACAATATCCCCGTCGTCAAGATGACGCTTTATCCCGAACTCGGGATGGGTGATATGCTCCAATCTGTCAGCCAGAAAGAGTGCCGTCTGAAGATACATATCCTTCTCGAGACTGTCAGACAAAATGCGTCTGAGATATACCCCTGTTTCAAAATCAGTAGGTTCTGCGGTGACATGCACAGACAAGCCAAGTGCCTCAAGCTTTTCTTTAATAAGCCTGATTTGCGTACTCTTGCCGCACCCGTCAAGACCCTCTATTACAATAAATTTACCCTTGCTCAATACATACACTCCGTTTCTTTGCACTCATACTCAATATTATAACTAAAATGCCTTAAAATTGCAACAGTTTTTATAAAATAGTTTGGAAATAGATTATTTATTGTCGTATTTTAATACTTGTATAAAATTTCAATAAATAGGAAAACTAAACCCGAAAATATACACGGGAGGTTTTTCAAATGAAAGCATATATAGGAATAGAAGATGTGTTTGCAAGGGAAATATTAGACTCAAGAGGCAATCCTACCGTTGAAGTTGAGGTTCGTGCCGAGGATGGAGTAATAGGCAGAGCGGCGGTCCCGTCGGGAGCGTCAACGGGTGCGTTTGAAGCGTGCGAGCTTCGCGACGGCGAGGATGACAGATATATGGGTAAGGGCGTGAGAAATGCCGTGCAAAATGTAAATTCGGAAATCTGTGACGCACTTCTCGGAATGAATGTGCTTGACCAGACCTTGATTGATAAGGTGCTGATTGAGCTTGACGGAACAGAGAATAAGTCAAAGCTTGGTGCAAACGCAATTCTTGGCGCATCGCTGGCGGCGGCAAAGGCTGCTGCTGCGGCAGTAGGACTTCCGCTTTACAGCTATATAGGCGGAGTGAGTGCGAGAACCCTACCCGTGCCTATGATGAATATAATCAACGGCGGCAAGCACGCAGATAACTCGCTCAGCTGTCAGGAGTTTATGATTATGCCTGTGGGAGCGGAGTGTTTTTCTGAGGCACTCAGATGGTGTACTCAGGTATTCCACACATTAAAAGGGGTTTTGGCAAAGAAAGGTTATTCAACCGCGGTCGGTGACGAGGGCGGCTTTGCACCAAATCTTTCAGAGGATGAGGAGGCAATTAAGCTTATTTTGGAAGCGGTAGAAAAAGCAGGCTTTGAACCGTACAAGGATTTTATGATTGCACTTGACCCTGCCTCGACCGAGATGTTTGAGGAGGCAAAGCGAAAGGGTGAAGAGGAGTGTTATTACTTCTGGAAAACGGACAAGATGCTCACCTGTGATGAGATGATAGGCTTTTGGGAGGATTGGATATCAAAATATCCGATAATATCAATCGAGGACGGTATGGCAGAAGAGGATTGGGTTGGTTGGCAGAAACTTACCAAGAGGATAGGCGAAAAGGTTCAGCTTGTGGGTGATGACTTGTTTGTTACTAATGCAAAGAGACTTCAAACGGGAATAAAGACTCCTGCGGCAAACTCTATCCTTATAAAGGTAAACCAGATAGGCACACTCACCGAAACCCTTGCCGCAATAGAGAGTGCTGAGCGTGCAGGATATACGGCAATAGTCTCGCATCGCTCGGGAGAGACGGAGGATGTAACGATTGCGGATTTGGCGGTTGCGATGAATTCAGGGCAAATAAAGACGGGTGCACCGTCAAGAACTGACAGGGTTGCAAAGTATAACAGACTTCTTCGCATAGAGGAGGAGCTGGAAAAAACTGCCGCATATCCCGGAAAAGCCGCATTTTATAATATAAAGGACTGAAAATTTGGAGGTAAGCTATGAAAAACAATATTTTCGGAGTTTTGCAGCGAGTCGGCCGTTCGTTTATGCTGCCTATTGCTCTTCTCCCCGTTGCAGGACTCCTGCTCGGAATAGGAAGCTCTTTTACAAATGCTACCACGCTTGAGACCTATAATCTGAGCAATATAATCTACGAGGGCGGAATAGCATATACGATACTCGATATTATGGCTAAAACAGGAAGTGCGGTTTTTGATAACCTCGCGCTCTTGTTTGCGGTCGGTGTTGCAATCGGTATGGCTAAAAAGGAGAAAGAGGTAGCTGCGCTCTCAGGCGTTATTGCATTTATAATAATGCACACCGCAATCAGTGCCCTTATTACAGCAAGGGGCGGAATTGAGGCAATGGCGGAGAACTCAACAACTCAGACGCTGGGTATAACAACATTGCAGATGGGTGTGTTTGGCGGTATCATTGTAGGTCTTGGTGTTGCGGCTCTTCATAACAGGTTTTACAAAATACAGCTGCCTCAGGTGCTTGCTTTCTTTGGCGGAACACGCTTTGTTCCAATAATCAGCAGTCTTGTCTATTTGCTGGTCGGTGTATTGATGTTCTTTGTATGGCCGATTATTCAGGGTTGGATTGCAGGTCTTGGAAATCTTGTTCTTGCTTCGGGATATGCAGGAACATGGATTTACGGAATTATCGAGAGAGCACTTATTCCGTTCGGACTTCACCATGTATTTTATATGCCGTTCTGGCAGACAGAGGTCGGCGGTTCTATGATGATAGACGGAACGCTCGTTCAGGGTGCGCAGAACATCTTCTTTGCAGAGCTTGCATCTAAGTCAACAGAGCAGTTCTCGGTATCGGCTACAAGATTTATGTCAGGTAAGTTCCCGTTTATGATTTTCGGTCTTCCTGCGGCTGCATATGCAATGTACAGATGCGCATATCCCAAAAAGCGTAAGGTTGCAGGCGGACTTTTGCTCTCTGCCGCACTTACGGCAGCACTTAC
>JAZUCQ010000106.1:0-12556 GCA_045639145.1 Clostridia bacterium
CGGCAGGTATCTCCAAATACAAGTATCGCAAAATCGAGGCAGAACGCAAGCTTGTTCAGACGGTTGAAAACCTTACCCGTGTTCAGGATATTTTATCCGAGCTTGAAGGACAGTTAGAGCCGCTCTCGAGACAATCGGAAAAGGCTAAAAAATATCTTGTTCTGCGTGATGAACTCCGCGGACTTGATATCAATGCGTCAATTATAAACATTGACAGAATAAAAGAAGAATTATCGACACTCTCGGGCGACCTTGATATTTTAAACTCGCAGATACAGGTTTTGAGCGACGAGCTTTATGAGACAGACGCAAAAATTTCGGCTATGTATGACGAGATGCGCGGCTGTGACGAGAAAATAGCGGCACTCTCCGAAGAGGAGAGAGGTATCACCCTTAAGGTGAGCGAGACAGAAAAGAATGTCGGTATCCTCCAAAACGATATAGAGCATAACATCGATAATATAAAGCGGCTCGAAATAGAGATAGAGCATATTTTGGAGAGTATAAGGCTTTCTGATGCCGAGCTTGAAACGCATAAAACCCGACTGACAGAGCTTAATACCGAAAATACAAGCACAAATGCTGAGATAGACGAGGTTACAAGACTTTGCTCAGCTGCAGGCGAAACCGCAGGCGAAAAAGGCGGTGTTCTCGAAAAGCTTAAGCTTGATATAATAGATATCACGGCAGAGCTTAGCTCCCTGCGCGGCTCGGTTGAAAACCTTAAAATCCTCTCCGACAGTTTTGAGAGAAGAAAAACAGATATTTCCGAAGAGCTTGCAGGCAGATCCCGCGACCGTGCAGAGCTTGAAGGTCAGATGAAATCTGCCTCCGATGCTGAGGCTGAAATAAAGTCTCAGCTTGAAGCGGAAGAGACTGCATTAAAAGCTGCACAAAAGTCTCTTGCTGACAAAAAGAACGAAAGCACCACACTTACAGACAGCCGCAACCGCCATTTGCTCGAGCTTTCGCAAAAGCGTTCACGCAGAACTATGCTTATGGATATGGAGCGTGAACTTGAAGGCTACGCAAAGGGCGTAAAGGGCGTAATGAATGCGTACAACAAGGGTGAGCTTTTAAAAGACGGGATTTACGGACCTTTGGCTCAGCTTATCCGTACCGACAAGGAGTATATAACAGCGATAGAAACTGCTCTCGGCGGTGCAGGACAAAACATTGTAACAGAGACCGAGCAGGAGGCAAAGAGTGCTATTGCATATCTTAAGAAAAACAACCTTGGCAGAGCAACATTTCTGCCTGTTTCGGCTATAAAAAGCAAGAATTTTGACAACAGTGCGGCTAAAAAATACAACGGTTACATTGCGGTCGCAAGCGACCTTGTAGAATGTGATGTAAAATACCGCAGTATTGTAAGCAGTTTTCTCGGTACTACTGTTGTGTGCGATAACATTGACAACGCAATTTCCATGGCAAGGGGAACCTCGCATAAATTCCGTATAGTTACACTCGGTGGCGATGTTTTGCAGGCAGGCGGCGCCATGACGGGCGGTAATGCCGTAAAATCGACAGGTTCACTTTCCAGAACAGGAGAGATTGACGCGCTTGGCGCAGATATAGAAAAGCTTAAGGCTGTTTCCGAAAAAGAGGAAAAACAGCTCGCAGCTCTTTCTGAGGATATCAAGTCGGCTGAGGCAACGGTTATGGGTTACACGGATAAAATTCAGCTTTTGCGTGATGAATTTGTCCGCAAATCAGCAGACCGAGAGAAAATCTCTGCCTTGATAGAAAGTCTTAATAAGACCTTCGCACAATCCGAAAGAGAGATGGCGGAGATAGAGGCAAGACTTGCGGAAATCGCCTCGGAAAAATCCGAAAAATCGCGTTTGATTGAAGAAAAAACTGCGGCTCGGGCAACCCTTGAGACTGATGCCGAAAAGGTTCAGGAGGAATACGGTCGGCTCTCGGGCGAGAATGACAGATTGTCCATGTGCCTGACCGAGCTTAACATCAGACGAAGCACCATTTTAAAGGATATCGAGCTTGAAAACGAGCGTGTTGCGGTAATAACGGACAGCAAAGGCGAACAGATAGAATCTGTTAATGTAAAACGCGGCGGAATTGAGACGCTTAAAACAAGAAATAATAATATTTCGGAAGAAATTGATAAGCTTTTAAGAGAGTGCGAGGACTTAAAGGCAAAGTCACATAATTGCCGCAAAGAGACAGAAGAGCTTAACAAATCAAGACAGGAGACCGAACAGAAAATCCGCAGGCAGCAAAGCGAGGTTAAAGATACACAAGAGAAGAAATTTACACTTTCTCAGCGTGCATCAAAGCTTGAAGCTAAATGCGAAAAGCTGACGGGAGAGCGCGAGAGTATAATCAATCGTATGTGGGAGGATTATGAGCTTACATACAGTGATGCCCTTGAGCTGAGATGTGACGGTGATTTTGATTTTAAGACAGCAACCGCGAGAATTCGTGAGCTTAAAGACAGTATAAAGGCTCTCGGTAATATTAACATTGATGCGATTGAGGAATACAAGAGTGTAAAGGAGCGCTTCGATTTCCTTACAACTCAGACACAGGATTTGGAAAGTGCAAAGGCGGAGCTTGATTCTGTTATTGAAGAAATGATGGAAATAATGAAGAGCCGTTTTGCTGAACAGTTTAAGATTATCAACACAAACTTTAACCGAGTGTTCAGCGAACTTTTCGGCGGAGGAAAAGCAACGCTGTCGCTTACCGACCCTGACAATGTACTTGAGAGCGGAATTGAGATAGAGGCACAGCCGCCGGGCAAGAAGCTGCAAAGCTTAACGCTTCTCTCGGGCGGAGAGAGAGCATTTACGGCGATTGCACTCTTGTTTGCGATACTTGATGTAAGACCGACTCCCTTCTGTATTCTTGACGAGATTGAGGCGGCACTTGATGATGTAAATGTATACAGATATGCTGATTATTTGAAGAAATACAGTCAAAAAACACAGTTTATCGTTGTAACACACAGACGAGGAACAATGGAGGCGGCAAACATACTCTACGGAGTTACCATGCAGGAGCGGGGTGTTTCCAAGCTTCTGTCGCTTAACATTGATGAGGTTAAGGAATAATTTGCAATTAAAAAGGAGAATATAAATGGCATTTTTCAGTAAGCTGAGAGAAAGCTTGGCAAAGACTAAGGATTCAATCAATGACAAGATAGAAAATGTAATCAAGACCTTTAAAAAGGTTGATGAAGAGCTTTTTGAGGAGCTTGAGGAAGCACTTATTTGCGCAGATTTGGGCGTAAATACTTCTATGGATATCATAGAAAGGCTGCGCGAGGCTGCATCGGATAAGCATATCACAGAGAGTGACGAGCTTAAAGCGGAGCTTGCAAATATTCTTGAAGAAATACTCACAGACGGAACCGACAATCAAATGAAGGTTTACGGTATGCCTGCTGTAATTATGGTTATCGGCGTAAACGGTGTCGGCAAAACCACATCAATAGGCAAGCTTGCCGCTATGTATAAGCGTCAGGGCAAAAATGTTGTCATTGCGGCGGCGGATACCTTCCGTGCCGCGGCGATTGAGCAGCTTGAGGTATGGGCGGACCGTGCCGATGTCAGAATTATCAAGCAGCAGGAGGGCAGCGACCCTGCGGCTGTTGTATATGACGCGGTAAATGCGTGCAAGGGAAAATATGTCGATGTCCTGCTATGCGATACTGCAGGCAGACTTCATAACAAGAAAAATCTCATGGAGGAGCTTAAAAAGATTTACAGAATACTCGATAGAGAGCTTCCGCAGAGCAGTAAAGAGGTTTTGCTTGTGCTTGATGCAACAACGGGGCAGAATGCCGTACAGCAGGCAAAGGAGTTTAAGCAGGCGGCAGATATTACGGGTATAATTCTTACAAAGCTTGACGGAACGGCCAAGGGCGGCATTACCTTTGCAATAAAAAATGAATATGATATTCCCGTAAAGCTTGTTGGTGTAGGCGAGGGAATTGAGGATATAGAGCCGTTTGACGCTAAGGAATTTGTAAAAGGAATAATAGAAATTTAAAAAAAATTGAAAAATTTTCAAAAAAACACTTGCATTATACAAATTAATATGATATTATAGTATGGTTGAATACGGATAGTCCTCTGTCTTTTTATAAGATACGAATGTCTAAGAAGAAAGGAAATGTAAAAATGAATATTTTACAGCAGATTACACAGGAGCAAATCAGAACAGATTTGCCGGAACTCAAAATCGGTGACACTGTACGCGTTTATGTAAAAGTAAAAGAGGGTAACAGAGAAAGAGTCCAGATGTTTGAGGGAACAATTATCAAGAAGAACCATGGCGGCATTCAGGAGACCTTTACTGTAAGAAGAGTTTCTTACGGTGTAGGTGTTGAGAGAACCTTCCCGGTTAACTCACCCAAGATTGACAAGATAGAAGTTGTAAGACACGGTCGTGTTCGCCGTGCGAAGCTCTACTATCTGCGTGACAGAGTTGGTAAAGCAGCTAAGGTTAAGGAAAAGCTCTAAGTAGCAAAAGGCGGCGGTGGTTATGTATATAATCACCGCTTTGTTTTTAATTATGCGAGATTTCAGAAAGGTTTGTGGATAGAATGAGTGTAAACGAGAATAATGAATTTGAGGTAAGCGAAATCGCAGAGGAAGAGGTTAAACCCGAAAAGACCAACTGGGTAAAGGAGCTGCGTGATTGGGCTTTGGCTATTGTTTTTGCAGTTATTATCGCGATGTTTGTGCGTCAATATGTCTTTACTCTGGTAAAGGTTGACGGTCAGTCTATGGAGCCGAGCCTTCAGCACAATGACAGACTTTATGTTAACAGGTTCTTCCCTGATATTGACAAGGGCGATGTTGTTATATTCGAGCCTGCCTCTGCACCTAATCACCCCTATGTAAAAAGGGTAATCGCAACCGAGGGAGATACCGTCTACATTGACTTTGCAGCGGGTAAGGTTTATGTAAATGACGAGGCTTTGCAAGAGGATTATATAAGCGAAAAAACACGAAACAATGGCGATTATATCGACCATCTTATGAAAAACGGTCAGTACAGCAGAAGCAACCCCATTGTGATACAGCCGGGTTACATCTTTGTGCTTGGCGATAACAGAAACAACAGCAGAGACAGCCGACATTTAGGACCTGTTCCGCTTGATGAGGTTATGGGTACGGCGGTGTTCCGTTTCTGGCCTCTTGATAATATAGGTTCGGTTCACCAGGACGCAGAATAAATACAAAACTAAAGGGAGGAAGGTAACGCGAAAGTTCCTTTCCCGTTAGTCTCCGACGGATTTAATTGCCCGTGCGAAATTTTCTTCGCATTTGCTCAGAAACGCACATGGGCGCAAAAATCTCTTATCATTCCTTGCCATACGGATAAGAGAAATTTAATTACTATTTGTGCCGATGTATGGCGGCGGAATGGAGATTTTTATGGAATTACAATGGTTTCCGGGACATATGGCAAAAACAAGACGGCTTATCAAGGAAAGCTTAAAGCTTGTCGATGTTGTGATTGAACTTACGGATGCCAGACTTCCGTTATCTTCGCGAAATCCCGAGATTGACAGTATTGTAGGCTCAAAGCCGCGTATCACGGTTTTGAACAAATGTGATATAGCTGACGAGAGTGCAAACGAGGCATGGCTCTCATATTTCAAGGAAAAGGGTATATATGCCTTTGCGGCTGACAGCCAGAGCGGAAAAGGATTTTCTGCCCTGTCACCTGCGATTGATAAGGCTCTTGCCGAAAAATTCGAGCGTGACAAAAAACGCGGAATACAAAAGCACAGCATCAGAATGATGATTGTCGGCATACCCAATGTGGGAAAGTCCTCGTTTATTAACAGATTATCTTCAAGAAACGCCGCAAAAACGGGCGACAGACCGGGTATCACTACCGCAAAGCAATGGATAAGAATTGCAGGCAAATATGAGCTTCTTGATACACCCGGTATACTCTGGCCTAAGTTTGAAAGTGTAGAGGTTGCCCGCAGAATTGCGTTTACGGGCGGCATCAAGGACGAGATAATGGATATCGAAGAGCTTGCATTTTATCTTATCGGCTTTTTAAAGGAGAACTATCCCCAAAATCTTGCCGACAGATACAAGCTTACAGAGGCAGACCTCATGCTTGAGGATTGGGACTTGGTTACCCTTATCGGCAAAAAGCGGGGCTGTATCATATCGGGCGGAGAGGTTGACACATTCCGTGCCTCCTCGCTTATTTTAGACGATTTCCGCTCGGCACGGCTTGGCAGAATATCGCTTGAATTCCCCAAAGATTTATAATGAGGTGATAATATGCCCGAGGTTGAGAATATATATTATGAAAAAGGCTTAAGCCTTATAGCAGGCGTTGATGAAGTAGGGAGAGGACCTCTTGCGGGGCCTGTTTGTGCTGCAGCGGTTATTTTGCCGAAGGGACTTTATATCGAGGGTGTTGACGACTCTAAAAAGCTTACCGAAAAAAAGCGTGACGCTCTTTATGATATAATAACTAAAAACGCTGTTGCGTGGGCGACGGCTTTTGTTGAACCTCAGATAATTGATGAGATTAACATAAGGCAGGCGACACACCTTGCTATGCAGCAGGCGGTGGATAACCTTAAAATTAAGCCTGAATTTTTACTTGTGGACGGCAACGATAAAATTGCATTTAACGGTACAGAGTGCGAATACATAGTAAAGGGCGATACCAAATTTATGTGTATTGCCGCGGCATCAATCGTTGCCAAGGTTACCCGTGACAGATACATGATAGAAATGGACAGCGTATATCAGGGCTACGGATTTGCAAAAAACAAGGGTTACGGAACCAAGATGCATATGGAGGGTATACAAAAGATAGGTCTTTGCCCTATTCACAGACGGTCATTCATCACGGATAAGGTACTCGGAAAGGCATAGACAATGAGCAGATACAAAAAGGATTTGGGAGATTTCGGCGAAAATGCGGCAGAGGCTTTTTTAATTGATTTAAATTATAAAATCCTGTGCCGTAATTTTTGTGTCCGCGGCGGCGAGATTGATATTGTTGCTCTTGACGGCGATACTCTTGTTTTTGTCGAGGTAAAAACCCGTTCGTCTTTAAAGTTCGGACTTCCGTCAGAGGCGGTAGACTATAAAAAGATAGAGCATATGATTTTTGCAGCGGAGGAGTATCTTGCAAAAAATCCCACAGATAACGAAGTCAGGTTTGATATAATAGAGGTAATTGCAGGTTTATCGGACGGGATACCGCAGCTGTCCGAGATAAATCATATCAAAGAAATTATCATAGATTAGCTTAAATAAGGAGAATTTTATGTCCCGTATATTTGACGCGCATTGCGACACGGTATTTGAACTTCGTGAGCAAAAGCTTGAGCTTTGTAAAAACACATTGCATCTGGATATAAACAGAATGTCGGAGTATGATACATATATTCAGGTTTTTGCCGCATTTATAGATAAAAAGAAGATAAGACGCTCGCCAATGAACGAGTGTCTTTCTCTTATAGACAAGTATCACACAGAGCTTGACAAAAACAAGGATAAGATATCACCCATTCTGTCGGCGGCTGATTTGGAAAAAGCCGCAAAATTCGGCGGAGTATATTCAATCCTTTCGATAGAGGGTGGCGAGGCACTCGAGGGGGATTTATCCGCACTCTACAAGTATTATGACCTTGGTGTAAGGCTTATCACCCTTACATGGAACTATGCCAATGAGCTTGCAGACGGAATATGCGAGAGCCGCGGAGGAGGACTTACCGAATTTGGAAAAGCCGCTGTTTCTGCAATGGAAAAAATGGGTATAATAATAGATGTCTCGCATCTGTCAGAGGCGGGTTTTTGGGATGTTTTTGAAGTTACAACCATGCCCTTCGTTGCGTCACATTCATGCGTAAAGGCGTTATGCAATCACAGACGCAACCTTACCGACGAGCAAATACGCGCTGTTATCAAACGGGACGGGTGTATAGGTGTTAACTTTTACCCCGAATTCTTGTTGGAGGGCGAGTGTAAAGTGTATGACATTTACAGACATATTGAGTATATTTTAAGCTTAAACGGGGAAAATTCTGTTGGTCTCGGCTCTGATTTTGACGGGGTTGCATATCTGCCAAACGATATGTCAGGTGTTCAAAATATGGATGGTTTAATCGGTTTATTTAAAGCAGAGGGATTGTCCGACAAAGTCATAGAAAAGATTACATTTGAGAATTTTTACAGAGTTTTTCATAGTGTATTGTAACTTTTTTGTAGGATTTTTAATTTTTTCAAGAAAATTGTATGTTTTTATTGCTTTTTTTGCATGTTTATATTAAAATAACATAGATATAGAATTTTTTGGAGGTTGAACTAATGAATTTAAAAATTTCAGACAAGGCAGCTGCAGTCAGCTCCTCACCCACACTCGCGATTGACTCTAAGTTTAAACAGATGAAGCAGCAGGGCATTCCTGTTGTAGGCTTTGGTGCAGGTGAGCCTGATTTTAACACCCCTGATAACATTAAAAAGGCAGCTATCTCTGCGATTGAGAATAACTTTACAAAGTACACACCTGCATCGGGTACTCTCGAGCTTAAGCAGGCTGTATGTGATAAAATAAAGAAGGATACAGGACTTGAATATACTACCGCAAACATTGTAATCAGCAACGGTGGTAAGCATTCTCTTACAAATACCTTTATGTGTATCTGTAACCCCGGCGACGAGGTTATACTCCCTGCACCTTATTGGGTAAGCTATCCTGAGATGATAAAGCTTGCTGACGGTATTCCCGTTTTAATCGACACAACAGAGGAAAATAATTTTAAATTCACGATAGAACAGTTAAAGAACGCAATAACCCCCAAAACACGCGCTCTTGTTTTGAATACACCAAGCAACCCGACAGGCATGCTCTATACCAAGGCAGAGCTTGAAGAGATTGCAAAGATTGCGGTAGAGCATAACATCTATGTTGTATTCGACGAGATTTACGAAAAGCTCGTTTATGACGGAGAGCACACAAATATTGCAACACTCGGTGACGAAATCCGTGACCTTACCATTATAGTAAACGGTCTTGCAAAGACATATGCAATGACGGGCTGGAGAATAGGCTATATTGCTGCAAACGAAAAGCTTGCAAAGGCAATGGCAAATATCCAGAGCCACGCGACATCAAACCCCAACTCGGTAGCTCAGGCGGCAGCCGTTGAGGCGCTTTCGGGCGACCAGAGCTTTATCGACGAGATGAAGGCAACATATATAGAGCGCAGAAACTATATGGTTGACAGAATAAACAGTATTGACGGCGTTTCTTGTATTATGCCAAACGGTGCATTTTATGTATTTATGAATGTTAAAAAGGTTCTCGGAAAAGAGCATTACGGCAAGATGATAAACACCGCAAGTGAGCTTTGCGAGGATATGCTCGAGCGTGCACTCGTTGCACTTGTACCGAGTGAAGGCTTCGGTATTGACGGTTATGTAAGATTTTCCTATGCAACAAGCATGGACGCAATCAAGACAGGTCTTGACAGAATTGAAAAGTATTTAAAGGGCGAATTTTAATCAATTTGCCCTTACCGAAAGGAAGAAGATTATGATGAAGGACACATATGAAAGTCCGTTAAATTCCAGATATGCAAGCCGTGAGATGAAATATATCTTCTCACCCGACAAGAAGTTTAAAACCTGGAGACGGCTTTGGGTGGCACTTGCCGAGGCAGAGATGGAGCTTGGTCTCCCAATCACGCCCGAGCAGGTAGCTCAGCTTCGCGAGCATATGGAGGATATCAACTATGATGTGGCGGAGGAGCAGGAGAAGAAGGTTCGTCATGATGTTATGTCGCATGTTCACGCATACGGAGTTCAGTGCCCCGATGCAAAGGGCATAATTCACCTTGGTGCAACATCTTGTTATGTGGGCGACAACACCGACATAATAATTATGTACGAGGGACTTGAGCTTATAAAATCAAAGCTTGTCAAGGTTATCTCGCTTTTGCGTGACTTTGCCCTTCAGTATAAGGACATGCCGACTCTCGGTTTTACTCATTTTCAGGCGGCTCAGCTTACAACTGTCGGCAAGCGTGCATCGCTTTGGCTGTGGGAGCTTATAATGGATTTGGAAAATGTAAACTTCCAGCTCTCCCGTGCGTCATTGCTCGGCTCCAAGGGTACAACAGGTACTCAGGCAAGCTTTATGGAGTTGTTTGACGGTGACACCGAAAAGGTAAAAGCACTTGATACAAAGATTGCCGAGAAGATGGGATTTTCAAAGGTATATCCCGTATCGGGACAGACTTATTCAAGAAAGCTTGATTATCAGATGTTATCGGTCCTCAGCGGAATTGCCCAGAGTGCTTATAAGTTTGCAAACGACATCAGACTTCTTCAGCATCTTAAGGAGATAGAAGAGCCGTTTGAAAAGAACCAGATTGGTTCATCGGCTATGGCATACAAGAGAAACCCGATGCGCAGCGAGAGAATTTGTGCTCTTGCACGCTATGCAATAGTAGACGCACTCAATCCTGCGATTACAACCTCAACACAATGGTTTGAGAGAACTCTTGATGATTCGGCAAACAAGCGTATTTCGGTTGCAGAGGCATTTCTTACCGTTGATGCAATTTTGAATATTTATATGAATGTAGCCTCGGGTCTTGTGGTTTACCCCAAGGTTATAAGGAAGAGAGTTATGTCGGAGCTTCCATTTATGGCAACCGAGAACATTCTTATGGATGCAGTAAAGCGCGGCGGTGACAGACAGGAGCTTCACGAAAAAATAAGAGTTCATTCTATGGAGGCAGGCAGAGTAGTAAAGGAAGAGGGCGGCAAAAACGACCTTATCGAGCGTATTGTTGCTGACTCCTCATTCGGTCTGACCTTAGAGGAAGTTGAAAAGATATTAAAACCCGAGAACTTTACAGGCAGAGCCGCAAATCAGGTCGAGGAGCTTATCTCGGAATATGTTGACCCGATACTCGCTGAAAATGATGCGGCATCAGAGGTAGAGCTTACGGTATAGTTAGGATGTGAAGATATGAAAATCGGATTTATTGGCGGCGGAAATATGGCATCTGCTCTTGTTTCGGGATTTATTTCGTCGGGACAGGAGGCACAGGACATCATTCTGTTTGATACAGATGGTGTAAAGTGCAAATACTTTGCAGACAAAGGTATTACTGTTGCAGACAACGCGGAGGCGGTCGAAAAGCTCAGTGATATCATTATTTTCGCTGTAAAGCCGAACATTATTGATGTTGTGCTTGATAAGATGTGCGGCTTTGGTGACAAAATATATTTATCTATTGCGGCAGGTGTCAGTATTTCATATCTTGAAGGAAAGCTCGGCAAGGATAAAAAGATTGTCCGTACCATGCCGAACACACCTGCTCAGGTAGGCTGCGGTATGACGGTTATTACACCTAACGAAAACCTTACCGACGATGAGGTTTCTGCGGTCAGCACACTGTTGTCGGGTGTCGGTGACACCGAGATAATGCCCGAGAAGTTTATGAATATTGCAACCGCACTTCACGGCAGCAGTCCTGCATATGTTTATATGATGATTGATGCAATGGCAGATGCAGGTGTTTCGATGGGACTTACCAAGGCTCAGGCACTTCACCTTGCGGCAAAGGCGGTAGAGGGCAGTGCGAAAATGGTACTTGAGACGGGTATTCACCCCGAGACATTAAAGGATAATGTATGCTCACCCGGTGGAACAACCATTGCGGCAGTTTGCGATTTGGAGCAGAACGGTTTCCGTGCAGCCGTGCAGAGTGCCATTTCTGCATGTGTAGATAAAGCGGATAATATGAGCAAATAAGCAGGTGGATTGCGATGAAGATAATCGGTTTGACGGGCGGTATCGGCTCAGGCAAAAGCACCGTTTTGGCTGAATTTGCAAGACTTGGCGCAGACATAATCAGTTGTGACGAGATATCGCACCGTATTATGAAATCAGGCAATGCGGCATACGATGAGGTTGTAGCTGTCTTTGGTACTAAAATTTTAAATACCGACGGCGAGATTAACCGCAAGGCACTTGCAGATATTGTTTTTTCGGATAATCAAAAGCTTGAAACGCTGAACAAAATATCTCACAAGCATATCTACAATGAGGTTAAGGCGGAAATTAATGCGTCATCTAAAGAGGTTGTATGTGTTGAAATTCCGCTCCTTTTTACTGCTGAATGTCCAATCAGCCTTGATTTGACTGTTGCGGTAACCGCACCTACAGAAGTGAGAATTGCCAGAGTAATCAGCCGTGACGGAGCTGACCGTCGGCAGGTCGAGGCAAGAATGGCAAAACAGCTTACAGACGAAGAACTCAGCAGACTCGCCGATTGTGTAATTGAAAATAGCGGTGATTTGGAGCATCTAAGAGGATGCGTTAATGAAATATATAACAGGCTTTAGAGGGAATAAATCCGTAAGCCGACGGTATACAATTTGGGTGAAATTATGAGAAAAACTGCACCAAACACAAGAAGAAGAAAGCAAGGCTGTGTCGGCTGCGGCACAGGCTTGTTTAAGTTTATTCTTTTGATTGCGGTTTTGGGGGTCGCGGCAAACTTTGTATCAAATGCATACTTTGG